>JAGRBY010001110.1 GCA_020433835.1 Anaerolineae bacterium
GTCTAATGATCCGTTAGGGCAGTTAAATCCGGATATAACGTACAAGATCAACCATGTCGGCAGCGTTAAGCTGGCCAATATGTGTAAAGAAATGGGGATTCGCCGTTTTTTATACGCCTCCTCTTGTAGTGTTTACGGTGTTGGCGGCGCTGAAGGTTATAAAACTGAAGCGTCAGAGGTAAATCCTCAAACCGCATATGCTAAATGTAAAGTGATGGTCGAGCGTGATGTATCCGCTCTGGCCGATGATAATTTTTCTCCGACGTTTTTTCGGAACGCTACTGCATATGGCCCATCACCTCGGCAGCGCTTTGATATTGTTTTGAATAATCTGGCCGGGTTGGCCTGGACGACCAATGAGATCAAAATGACCAGCGATGGCACCCCTTGGCGGCCGTTGGTTCACGTGCTTGATATTTGTCAGGCTTTCGCCTGTGCCCTGGAAGCGCCGCGAGAAACGATTCATAATCAGGTTTATAATGTGGGCGATACCCAAGAAAATTATCGTGTTAGAGAAATTGCCCAAATCGTAGCCGATACGTTTCCCGGCTGTGAGTTGAGCTTTGGCAGTAGTGATGGCGATAATCGCAGTTACCGCGTTTCTTTTGACAAAATCAATAGCCAACTACCCGGTTTTAAATGCCAGCGAGATGCAGCCACTGGCGCTCGGCAGCTGTATGAGATGTTTAAACGCATCAGCATGTCTGATGAAATCTTCAACTACCGAGCATACACCCGCCTCAAGCAGCTAAAGCATCTCATTCATACCCAGCAGATCGATACCGACTTTTATTGGAACAATTAATCGATGATAAACTCTCCGGTAACGAGGACTAGATGATTTTTACTGAAACAAGCCTTAAGGATGCCTATATCATCGATATCCAAAAAATTGAGGATCAGCGGGGTTTCTTTGCGCGAGGCTGGTGCCAAAATGAATTTGAGACGAACGGGTTAGTACCTCGGGTCGTTCAGGCTAACATTTCATATAATCGCTACAAGGGAACCCTGCGAGGTATGCATTTCCAGAAGACTCCCTACGCCGAAACGAAGATGGTTCGATGTATAAGAGGCTCCCTCTACGATGTGATTATCGATCTGCGGCCCGACTCGTCTACATTTATGCAATGGTTGGGGGTAGAATTGACCGCAGAAAATTACCGCCTGCTTTACGTGCCCGAGGGGTTTGCCCACGGCTTTCAAACCTTGGTTGATAATACTGAAGCATATTACATGGTTTCACAATTTTATACCCCCCAAGCTGAGGGCGGGCTGCGATATAATGATCCGGCTTTTGCCATCAAATGGCCGCTTAAAATCGAAGTGATTTCTGAAAAAGATAGTAACTGGCCTGATTATTCCATTTGAAATTTGGTTGGAGAACCTGTACATGATTATTATCGACAAGGCGTTAGAACAAAGGCAGCAGGCCGGCAATCCTATTCGAGTCGCAATGGTAGGAGCCGGTTTTATGGGCCGGGGTATTGCTCTGCAAATATTTACGGCTGTGCCAGGGATGGAACTGGTGGCAATCTCTAATCGCCATCTCGACGGCGCAAAACGGGCCTATGCTGAGGCCGGTGTTGAAACCGTTGAAACCGTAGAGACTGTGGCTCAATTGGAAGCGGCTGTGGCGCAAGGTAAGTATGCTGTTACCGAAGACGCTTTCTTGCTGGCCGAGGCTGATAATATTGAGGCGATTATTGAAGTGACCGGAGCGGTGGAGTTTGGGGCCCAATTGGTCTTTAAAGCCATTGAGTGTGGCAAGCACGTCATTATGATGAATGCTGAACTTGATGGCACCGTTGGACCTATTCTTAAGCAGTATGCTGATCAAGCCGGAGTGGTTTTGACCAATGCCGATGGCGACCAACCCGGAGTAATTATGAACCTTTACCGGTTTGTCAAGGGTATTAGGGTAAGGCCGGTCCTGTGCGGCAACATCAAAGGGTTGCAAGATCCCTATCGGAATCCGACGACTCAAGAAGCTTTCGCCCGCCGGTGGGGACAAAAGCCCCACATGGTGACCTCATTTGCCGATGGCTCAAAAGTATCATTTGAGCAAGCCATTGTGGCCAATGGTACCGGTATGCGGGTTGCCAAACGCGGCATGTTAGG
>JAGRBY010001111.1 GCA_020433835.1 Anaerolineae bacterium
GGTCGATGTGGTTGATGAAGCTACCCTTCTGGCAGTAAACCTCGGCTAGCTCCGGCTGGCGCCAGGCCGTCCGGCGGGCGGGGGGCACATCGGTGAGGAGATAACGACCGGCAGCAATGAGACGCCAAAAGTCCTCAGGGGTGTCTGCCTCCGGAAAGCGGCAGGCCAGACCAATGACGGCAATGTCTCTGTTGTCCCTTGACCTTACGCCGGCAGCGACAGGGATCGACTTCGATTGTTCAACCGGACCAACCATTGTCTCTGACTGGCTGACCGCACTCTTTAGTTGATTGAGAGGCTGGATCGATTTGACTTCAGTTAAGTCTACGGCCGGTGTGGGCTGCTCCTGACGCAACTGTGGCCCATAGGTCTGCCCCAGATACTCGGTCAGTTTAGCCAGGGTGGTGTACTCGTACAGAGCCGTGCCCTTGAGCTTGATCTCAAAATGACGGTTTATCTTCTGGACAAACTCCATCCCCAGAATCGAGTCGAAGCCCAGCTCTATCAAATTGGCGCTATCTTTGATCTTCTCCTCCGGCAGCAACAAGGTCTGGCTCAATAACCGCCTCAACTGTGGCAAGAGTGGGTCGCTGACTTCGCCGGCCGTCACCTTTGGGAGCGCCATCTCGGCGAGAAGCTCGGACGTTGCCTGGGCGGGACGGTCGGCTGCCTGACTCACCTCCGCTACACTCCGCTCGATGTCAGCCAAACTGATCCGTTTTTCATCCAGTCCATCCAGGCGCAAGACCACCTGCCCCTGCTGGTCGATCAGGGCCACATCAAAACGAATGAAGGTCTCTGCCTGTTTGACCAGTTTGACATGGCTGAAGTAGACCTCATCCACCAGCCTTTGGGCGATATGGACTTTGTCGATATAGATCGGGATAAAGGTATAGTCTCGCTCACGCTTGCCGGTTGTGACTGATAGAATGTACTCCGCCAGACAGACCGCACTGCCCAGCAGTCCATCAACAATGGAGGGATTGAGCAGGAATTGCGGCCGGCTGGCTTGGGCGGCCTCGGCTAAGCGCAAGACCCCCACCGCCTGGTCTTCCGTCAGGTACACCTCTTGGAGGCTTCTGAAAAAATCGCCGATTTGAAGGGGATAATCTTCGCTAAACAACACTTGACCTAACACCCTTCGGTCAAACTCGGTTAACAACTTTTGGTAGGTTTGCTCCGTCTCGACAGGGTGCTGATGAGGCCGCACCGTTCCGGTTACATTAGGGGTTAGGGTCTGGCCCAGTCCCTCAACCCGGCTGCACAGTTCAAAGGGCACGGCTGCTCCTTTGTTGCCAAAGGCCAGTCTGACGGTGGTCGCTTGGTCAGCCAGGCCAAGCAAGGGGCGATGCAGAAAAAGCTGTTCAAACTCAAGTTGGTCGGTCTGCAAATAGGCGGTGGCCGCTTCATAGATCAACTCTAGCAAGCTGTCAGTCGGCAACACCGGCCAGCCAAAGACGGTATGTTCTCGGAGCAAGCGATTGTCGGCCAGGCTGAGCCGATACTCGAACTGACCCGGCTGACGTTCCTGACCGGCAAAGAAAAAGGGGTGAGCGGGCGGCTGGAGCGATTTGAGGCTCACCCTCCCACCCAATTGGGCGGTCATCGCAGGCGGGACGCCCCATAGCGCATGGCTGTTGTCAAGGGGCTGCCGCGGTCTAAGCCAATATCGCTCCCGGGCAAAGGGATAGGTTGGTAAACTAATCCGCTTGGGTTTTTGCTGACTATACAGTAGAGACCAATCAATCTCAACCCCCTCTACCCACACCTCGGCTAACTTTTCCAACTTGCCTTTGTTGAGCCAGAGGGTGATCAGGTGCTGGGCATCTTCGTCATCTTTAAAGAAGTTACGCCGTCCTCCCTCCGGTTGCACCTCGCCCTGATAACCCCAGACTTCTGCTGCCTCACCGGCCAGATAAGTGGTCAATTTTTCACGCAGAGCACTGAGGTCGGTGACTACCACAGCCAACCGGCACGCCATTGCCTCCCGTCCGACCTGCAAGGTGTAGGCTAGCTCGACCAAAGAAACATCTGAATTGGCCTTCAGATAGGCCAGCAGTTTCTGAGCATAAGTCCTGAGCCGTTCCTCATTCCTGGCCGAGAGGACAATTAT
>JAGRBY010001112.1 GCA_020433835.1 Anaerolineae bacterium
ACCCCCCAGAGGGGGGAATTTAACGTCTTTCTCCCCCCTTTGGGGGGCCGGGGGGGCTTAACTTAACGCCATTGCCCTGCTAGGGGGAGGAGCTAAAAACTTCCCCCAACGCAGACATGACAGGTTTTCAAAGTTTTCACGGGACGTAAGGTAACCTGCAAACGGGCTATGAGGTACATCTAAGATAACGTACAAAACCTGTCATGTCTTTCTTGCCTCACGCCTCAAAAATCTCCCAGGCGGCATTCTTGGGCAGCAGCGACCAAATCTCGGCGGGCGGGTGGCCCTGATAGCGTATTTTGAGCAGGGCGATGGGCAGCTTGTGGGTGAAGAGGGCCACGGTGCCGCCGGCGTGCTTGGCGGCCACCTCATCGATCATCGCGAAGACCCGCGCCTGTAACTGCTGAAGCGTTTCGCCGCCGGGTGGGTAGTGCTGCCACGGGTCGCTCTCCCAGCCGTGCAGGGCTTCCGGCCAGCCGGCCCGGATGTCATCGATAACTACGTTTTGCCATTCGCCCTGATGAATCTCGCGCAGCCGCTCATCGAGCTGCACCGGCAGACCGACTTTGGCGGCCAGCGCGTCGGCGGTTAGTTTGGCCCGGGCCAGGTCGCTGCTGTAGATGGCCTCGAAATCGATCTCGGCTAAGGCAGTGGCTGTGGCCTGGGCCTGCTCGTGGCCCCTGGCCGTCAGGGGTGGGTCGAGCTGGCCCTGGTAGCGGCCTTCAACGTTCCAGGGCGTTTCGCCGTGGCGAATGAGGTAGAGAGTGGTCATATCAGCAGCTCCTCTTCTTCCATGCCGCTGTCTTCGCTCCATTCAAAGTCAACCCCGCTCCAGTTGCTGATGTTGTGGCGGCCCCGATATTCGGGGATGGTGATGATGGGCTGGCGGCGTTGGTCGGAGATGGGGTGCTCCTCCAGGGAGTAGCCGTCCATTTCGTGCCGAATAATCTTCATGGTGCGGTTGACTTCGTTCAGAAGGTTGACCTGCTGGCGATCTTCCAAATGGTCCATAAAGACCTGGATGATGGCAAAGGCCATTCGCCCCAGCGCTCGCAGCGACTGGTTGTGGTGAATGCGCTCGCGCAGGTCAACCTGGGCCACGGCGCTGATGCCGTACTGTTCCACCAGGTTTAGCAGCAAACCGGTTTCAACGCCGTAGCCGACGTAGAAGGGCATCCGCTCTAGTGCCTTGCGGCGGCCGGCATACTCACCGGCCAGCGGCTGGATAATGCCCGACAGCTCCGGGTAGAACAGGTTAAACATGGGCCGGGCGACCAGCTCTGTAACCCGACCGCCACCGCCGGCTTGCAGCGTCTCGCCCATTCGCAGCGGTCGCCGATAGAAGCCTTTAACGTATTGAATGGAGCTGTGCCGGAGCAACGGCCCCAAAATACCGTAGACAAAGCGGGGGTGGATGTTGACGATGTCGGTATCGATCCAGGAAATGAGATCGCCTTTGAGCACGTGCAGGCTCTTCCACAGGGCCTCGCCCTTACCCCGCACCGAGCCGTACTGCGGCAGGATTTCGCTGTGTTGGTAAACCGGAACGCCCAGTTCTTGAGCAATCTCGACGGTATAGTCGGTTGAGCCGGAGTCGATGAGTACAATTTCATCCAGCAGCGGCACCTCTTTCATCAGGGTATCTTGCATGGTCTTGATGATTTTGCCGACGGTCTCTTCTTCGTTCAGGGCCGGCAGCCCCAGGCTGATGGTCAGCTTTTGGGCCTGCTTAAGGGCTACCATGCGGTCAAGGTCTTCAAATTCCTGGCTGCTGAAGGTGTTTTCGGCAAACCATTTGTCGACCACCACCGAGGTGGGCGTGGCCGGCAGCGGCTCCGGCTTGTTCCATTTGCCCATCTCAACCAGGGGCGGCGGCCGGTGGGTACGCACGACCATAAAGGGGCCAACGTTCTTTTTCTGAAGTTGGCGGGGAATATGGCCGATAGCCAGCGCACCCCGGCCGGGTGCGGCCTCAGACGCGCCCATAATAACCATATCGTGATGTTCCACCTGCTCCAGAATAGCGGTTAGGGCGTTGGCGGGCACGCGCAGTTCCCGTTTAATCTGGGGATGGCCCTGGCTGATACGGGCCATCTCGCGATAAATTTGC
>JAGRBY010001113.1 GCA_020433835.1 Anaerolineae bacterium
GCCCCCACAATGCAGGCTTTGGAAAGCATGAGAACTTTCATGAATTCATCCAGGGGTCCGGTACTTGTATTGTAACCTTATACGCTTTGAGCGTCTAAGTCTTCATCTTAGCCACATGTTGATAGGCTTGCAAAGTCTTGGTCGCCGTATTGTGCCAGGTAAACTTTTTAACCTGGTCAAAGCCGCGTTGAGTCAGTTCGCGTCGGGTCGATACGTCGGCACATAAATGCTCTATCGCCTTGGTAAGTTGCTCAATATCCGTTGGATCGGGTTGCAGTGCTGCCGAACCAGCCAATTCCGGTAGCGAGGACACATTCGATGTGATGACCGGTGTCCCACAGGCCATCGCTTCCAACACCGGCAAGCCAAAACCTTCATAGCGCGACGGATAGATAAAGAGTTGGGCCGCAGCATACAGCAGCGGTAAATCTTCCTCGGCTATCCAACCGGGGGTGATAACGTTATCTTCAAGCTTTAACTGACGCACTAATTCGGCCGGATCGGGAAAGAGAAGTGATGCTTGGCGCGGCAGTTTTCCAACCAAGACCAGCGGGTATCGCTCTCGCAACGATCTGTTAATTTGCGCGTAAGCCCGGATCAACGCATCGACATTTTTACGAGCGTCATAGCCACCCAAGTAAAGGATGAAATCGGCGGGAAGTGCATATTTGGCTTTCAAATCATCAATTTGTTGGCACGTTTCAACCGGCTGGTAATGCGGAGCCGGGGCCAAATAAACTACGCGTACACGTTCATCAGATACGCTCAGGTACCTCAAAATATCGCGTCTCGAAGCCAGAGAGTCGGCCAGGATTAAGGCCGCGCGTTGGGCCGCCATCGCCACCAAACGGGTGTATAGCCGGACACGGGCATCGCCCCGATACTCGGGCAGAATCATCGGAATGAGGTCGTGGATGGTAACGATGGTAGGTACGGCAGTTGAAAACGGTGAACCAAAGTAGGGCACATGCGCCACATCAACATGGAGTTTTCGGCACAGTTTGGGAAACGTCACCTGCTCAAACCAAACCTTAGCCAGATTCGACTTTGGGTTTGTCAACGGTGGTGGGGCGACAAGGGTTTGTAATCTTTCACTGTCTGCCGGTTGTCGATCAAACAGCTCAGGTGAAATGAGAATAATCTCTAAGGTGTTTTCGACCTGCAACAGAGCCGGAATAAGATACTTTAAATATTGTCCGCTTCCTACCGACGGATTGTTCCAAAACCAGGCATTGATGGCAACACGCAAAGGCCGTACTCTGTAGATTTTTATGGGCGATATGAATGCAACAGATCATCGCAAAAAATAGAAATAATTGACGCATTATTATACTCACGCGATGACGAGGAGCAAGATGTTAAGTCACCTTAGCTACTTGACGTTTTTTATCCAATCCCCTACACTAAATAGAGATGGTTCAGAGTCATTCTCGAACCTTGTTATTTGCCGTGTTTTTAACAATCCTTTTTGGCCGTTTGTAACGATTTGAATTTGAATCGGTAATTCTGTTTCTACTTGACGCCACAGTACTAAACTATTACCCTTAGCAAAGGTTAGGGTGATTTTTTGAGCCGGTTCGGAGTTTATGTATTCGACCGTTTGTGTGGCGGTTTGAGGAGTCATTGCCAGCAGTTGGTCAATCGTAGTGAAAGCGTCGGTTATGGGTGAAAAAGTGGTTATGCCTGCTGTCAGTGATGTAGCAGAGTCAAACCGATTGTATTGCCAGCCCTGCTCGCCATCGAATACAAAAACCTGGCCCACCAGCGCCGATGCCGGAGCTTCTAAAATTTCAAAGCGATGGCGCGGGCCGGATTGCCAAGTTTCAACGGTCAGCGGACCGGAAAGCGGTACAGCCGACCACTCGACTTCCCAAACGGCGTGATGGGGAATCGACCACGATTGGGTCATCATCATCTGCGCGGTTTTCGGATCGAGGCGCTGCTCTTGACTACAGCCGAAAGTAATAAATAGAAAAATTAAACATAGCAACTTTAAAATTTTGAGGCCCATAGCTTAAATTATAACTCTATAAGAAATTACTAACTAAATTCTACTTGTATGCAATTTTGGGATGTGGTATAATCCGAAAAATCCATTGGCATAAT
>JAGRBY010001114.1 GCA_020433835.1 Anaerolineae bacterium
ATTAAGTTTTTTGGGCGCAGGAGGCAAGTCGGCAGGGAGACTAGCCTCAGGAGTAAATGTTTCGGTTCCCCCCTGCTGTAATTTTTCAATTTCGGCTTCCAAATCTTCTATTTCTATATCAATGTGTGGCGGCGCATTAATACCAAAGGTGGCTTTTTGCTCTTTGAGTACTTGCAAGCGTCTTTTGTGTATACGGAGCAGTTTTTTATTTGCATCTTGGTCTGTCATAAAAAAATCTTGCTTATCCTCCAGTTTTTTAAGATTTCATGTATTTACTCAGCAGGCGAGGTGACTGGCGCTTAATCGCGGTAAGTGTAGCATTATAATACCACGCAATGTTCTCTATTTGAGCCAAAGTGCCAGTCACCTGAGGTGTTAAGATTCCATATCACTAAATTTATCATGTTGAGCGATATAGGCCCGAATTAACCCTATAGGGATGCCTTGATTATATTGAGGTTTGTGTAAATAACTATAATTGGGATCGCCGGCGTGATGCAGCGCTACAAGCTTCCAATTGATGTTAAAACAGGGAGAACCGGAAGAACCTTTAAGGGTATTGGTGGTATACCGCAAACGGGTTCCATTGGCGTTCATATTTAAGCCGCCTTCGGTATCAATGGCTAATTTTAGGTAATCACCCTCGGGATGCTGCAAGATTAAAAGAGGCTCGCCTGACTGAATTTCAATAGAAGGCTCCGGAATTTCAAAATATCCCCGCTTGGGAGCATCCATCTCGATAACTTTGCCAACACGGTCGTTAGCCGGTTTACCTTTCACCCGCAGCAGAGCAAAATCTAATTCGTTCTCACCCGGCAGAACATTTTCCGCCGCTTCTTTCCTATCAGCCTGGCTATAGGGACTATACAGCATACACCACGCTTCTTCATCCTCAACAAGTTTATACAATGTTCCCTGGTTTAAAGTGGTGCCGTCTTCCAAACGTTTATAATCAAAACGCAATATAACAGCGTCATAACCAACTTGGCCCTTTAAAATCGGTTCGATGACGTGATAATTGGTCATAATTGTACTTGGCCCCACTAAAAAACCGGTTCCATAAGCCATTTTTCCGCTATTTAGTGGCAATTCAATGCGACATAGGCGTGTTTCCGCCTTACCCAAATCTGCCCGCCACGCAGCAACATCTAAAAAACCCTGGCCACCTTTAATAATGCGCTCAAGCTCTGTTTTCTTCTTTTGGGTCGAAACCAGGTTGAATTGCTGGCTAAATTCGATAACAAGAGGATTATCCGGCCGTGATTCGCGAACCGCATTCACAAATTGATAAGTCCAGCCCTGAGACTCAGCGGCCAAAATCGCAAAATAAATATCGGTTTCAATATTCCCCCTGTCAGAAATAGCATTGATGTTTTTTTCCAAACGGACCGTAAACATTTGCGCCAATTGATCTCGTATCGGATAAGCATCGAGTAAAACCTCGATAAACTCCTGAAATTGATCTTTTGACAAAACACCCATTATTCTGCCTCCAAAATGATAGTATGGCCGAGAGCCTTATAAACAAAAAGGGGGGAGCCAGCCAGCATGATAACAAAAACCACTCAAAAAACGCTCAATTGCAGTTAAAAAACCGCATCGAACGCCTAAAACCTACCCAAGGCCGATTGTTTGAATTAGGGCTTACGCAGTTGGCAAAAATTAGGCAATTTGTAGCCCACATTGCTAATTTGTGCCTTGAAGCTGCTCCAAACGCGAACAACTTAACACATTGTTCTACAAACTGGATAAAACCTATGTATAGGGACTAAATTGCGTTTTACGATTCTACGTATATGGTAATATACCATTTTTCACCCTACTCCGTCTAGAGCATATCACAAAATCCTGTTACATAAGCCATCAATTATTACACCCACAACCTTAAAAAAAATCCCCCCGAGATTCTGGTTCAACTTCATCCGTACAATGGCAACTTGAGTTATCCCAGGTAAATTAGCCCTACGTGTCTTTATAATTAGTTCTCAAAAAAGATAGAGGGTCAACTATTGAGAAAATGTAACTGCTCAGGTGACTGACACTTTGTCTCAAAATGCAAGGTTGATTTTGGATATTCAGGCTTGATTTACGCCCAATAAGTGCCAG
>JAGRBY010001115.1 GCA_020433835.1 Anaerolineae bacterium
CCAAATAGTCGGTTGTATCCGTTTCTCCGTTCGATGTCTGATCGATGAAGAGGGCCTCGCGTCCGGCGTAATAGTGAAAAATCGCTGCTGCGCCGGTTCGGCGAAAATCAGGGGTCTCAAGCGCACCTTGAAAAACATTCAGAGCATTGTCGTGAAAACCGATGAAATCGTACATCACCCCTAATGAAAACAGCGACAGCGCAGTAGCGCGATTGCGCAGTTTGATGTCAAGATTAAATCCACCCAAATCACTGCCGCTACCTTCTAAGATGTCAATCGGCGTTCCAAATTCTTCGCTGCCGGTAATCTCAAGGGCTTCCTCCTGCGTGGGAGCGATATAAAATTGAGGAATAAAGCGGGTGGGATCGCCGGTTTCATCTAAGCTGCCATAAATAACCATCTCCGCGCCAATGGCTTGGGCGCGATCAGCCGCTGTGGTTTCATCGGCAATCATGCCGATTTTTTGCCTATCCGGCAGCGGGAACAAGGCATCGTGCCAGACCGACGGATTAAAATCATTTTGCAGCGATGGCGGTAAGCCCACTATCTCTTCCCGCAGATTCTCAAAGATTTGTTGGCTAATGGCTTGGCCGGTTTTAGAGGAACGAACTTTGTCATCGGCACCTGTCTGGCCGATATCGGCTACCAGCACATCGAAATGATTCTGGGTGGGCGAACTGGGGATCGGCGTGGGCACAACCGCCGGTATAAACGTACGGTAGGAGACAAAGCCCAGAATAGCGAGGATAATGATGAGAGCGATGATCAGCGGCACCAAAGGCACGTTGAGCGTGCCGATTTGCAGCACATTCTTTTTATCCCCCAAAACTTTATCGCCGCCAATTTTATCGCCCTCGATTTTATCACCGGCGATCTTATCGCCCATGACTTTGTCCCCGGCAATCGAGTCGCCGGCCGTCCGCTCGGTGATGCGTTCGGGCGGTGGCCAATCGCTGTCGAGTGGCGTTTCACCGGCTACAATTTTGGCGACATAGTTAGCCAATGCGGCCAAAGTCTCATCGACCGGGCTGTCGGGGCCGCGCCAGATGGGCTTAACCCGCTTTGGCGGGCCAACCAGGCGAGCCAACCAGTCGACCCGCTGCCAGGCGCAGGCTTTGGCGATGACCGGCACAATGACCAAACCCTCTTCTTCGTGGCGTTGAAGCAGGGCCGGTACTTCCTCATCGAGAATGAAATCGGAGTTGAGAAAGTTAGCCGTAACCAGCAGCAGCGCGACCTTGGCCTGATCGATGGTGTTGTCGATTTCCGTTTGCCACTCCGCGCCCGCGCCAATCTGGTCGGCGCTCCAAACCTCAACCAGCCCGGCCCGGCTCAAAACGTCCAGATGAGACAGCAACTGATCTTTAATATCTTCATCCTGGGGACTGTAGCTGATAAAGACAAGTGGCTTGGCCACGGCAACTCCTTGGGGCAAAAAATAGGCATTTGTACAAAAACAACCCGTTAAAACGGTAAGTCTTAATGTAGCACAAGAAGTGGCTTTATGACAAGCGGATTTGTTAAATTGCGTAAGTGAATTGCAAAAATGGTCTAACCCAAGGCAACTTCAAAAGAAAAAACGGTAGCAGCTCCTAAAGCCGTTACAAACCAGGTAAAAAGTGTAGCGAGGAAAGCTTGCATGATCGGATCGCGTTGCGAAAACCATTCGGATATTTTTGTTTGTTAATTCCTTCTTCTGTACTTAGATTAAAACGGTGAACATACCCGTTAGTGCCAGCATAAGCATGTAGCCGACCACACAGACGGTCAGAAAGGTATAATATAACCGGCTCCAAATTGAGCCTTCCTGCTTGCTCCAACTCCAAATTAAGGCGACAACGATGAGCACAGCCAACAATCCCAGTAGATACGGTATTATAAAGAGCGGTGCGGCCATACTGCTTACCACCGACAGCATCGCCATCGATCCACTAATGGATTGAACGATAAAGATGTTTAGACCAACCACAAAAATGACAGCCAGCAAGGCGAAAATAACCATCAATCCACTTCGACCCCAGCGCAGCAGGCGCGATTGGGTTTCCATCGGACGCTGCCTTATCAACCTTACCACCAATACAATTGGCCATACGACGAAAATTGTC
>JAGRBY010001116.1 GCA_020433835.1 Anaerolineae bacterium
TCGGCTCGCCAGGCGTTGCGCGAAAATCGGGTGGCGCTGTCGCCCTACGCTACGGTGGGGCAGGTAGCCTCGATGATGCTCCGCAGTTCGCAATCTAACTTTGCCGTGCTTGATCCGGCCGACGGGCAGTTTTTGGGTGTGGCCACCAGCGGCAGCATTTCGCAAGCCATGCAAGCCGGCCAGTGGCACAAACGCGTTACCGAAATTATGCATCAGGCCAAACATATTCCGACCATTGCGCTCAGCGCCACCTTGGATGAGGTACAAGATAAATTAACCGAAGCCTCAACCCAATTTGTCGCAGTTTACGATGGATTACACTTCAAGGGGGTTCTCACCGCTAACGATATCTATCGGGTTTTCCGATTCCTGTCGCAGAACGGTTATGCGTCACAGTCATACGCGGTCTAACCCTTTCTAAAAGGGATACACTTTTTAGCTGTATCCCTTTTTTTATGCTACTATTTCTTCTGACGTATTCACCCATTCCCCCTAGCTTCCCCGATAAATATTAGACAATACCTTATCAATTGTTTGACAAATCTCGTTTGAATTATATACTTAATGGTGCAAACTATACCTTGACAATAAGATTGACAGTGAATATAATTAGTGCGGTAAATACTTTTTGCTGCTAACTATTTTTAGTATGGGAATACATTCATGGAAGCGGTTTCACGAGAAGAGAAAGTCAAAAAAGTTAAAGATATGTTTGTCTCATTAATCTGGGTTTCCACGCGCCATTTCTCGCAATGGCTTCAGACATTTGGGTTGACAGCACCTCAGTTCTTTACGTTGGCTTCTTTGTCTTGTCATAAGAATCCATGTACGATGCGTGACCTAACTGAGGTCACTTTTCAAGACCCGCCGACAATGACCGGCATCATCGATCGCTTGGTCAAAATGAAGTTAGTCAAACGCACCCGCAGTGAAGTTGACCGGCGGGTCGTGTTGGTCCAACCGACCCAAACCGGAATCGAGTTGGTCAATCGGATCAATGCGGAAGCCTCCCAAGAAGCGCTGAAATCCTACGAGGTTTTAGCTGATGAGGAGTTGGAGGCGCTCGAACAATCACTGTACTATCTGCTGCGCTTACATGTTAGCCGACATACCTCTCTCGCTGGCGATGCCCTGGACGCTGAAGTCCAAAAAATGATTTTTTTTAGGGACGATCCCATCCATTTTATGAAAGTAAACGATGAGAGCAGCTTGCAACAGCCGGTCGAGTCTTAAACATTTTACCCCCTGAAATATCCAACAATTAATCCGGAGGTCTCTTCTGTGAAAAAATATTCACACTTTGTTTATGTATTGCTGCTTGGGTTGGCGCTGTTGGCTTCGGCCTGCAGTGGCTCTGGTGCGTCTGAGAGCGCTCAAACGGCGGCGGTAACACCTACCCCGACCGAAGAGAAAACGGTCGCTGTCGAGGTGGGTGAGGTCACCACCGGCGATATCGATCTGGTCTTTTCCTACTCCGGCAGTGTCCAACCCAAGGATGATGTCGATCTCACCCCCGGCGCGTCAGGCAAAATCGAGCAATTGCTGGTCGAGGTTGGCGATGAGGTTAAGGCTGGCGACAAGATCGCGGTGATCGAAGATGACACGTATTTGGCCCAACTTAAACAGGCCGAGGCCGAACTGGCTTCTGCGTCATTGCAGTTGGCGAAGATCGAGCAGGGTTCGCGCCCTGAGGAGATCATTGCCGCCCGCGCCGCCGTCGAGTTAGCGCGAGCCGCCTTGAATGATGTCGCGACCGTAGACGACAATGAAAGAACCAAAGCGGCGGCCGAATTGGCCCGGACCGAAGCCGCGCTAAAAGCCGCCCAAACTGAATATGATAAGATCGCCTGGGCCGGCGATGTCGGCGACAAACCGCAAGCGGTCGCCTTGCAGCAAGCCACCATCAACTATGAAAATGCACTGGCCGATTACAACCTCGATACTAACCCCAGCGACTCCCAGTTGGCTCCGCTTATGCTCAATCTGGCCCAGGCCGAACTTCAACTGTCGCTGACTCTGGAACCTTATCGCGAGGTTGACGTGGCCCTGGCCCGGGTTGGTGTGCAGCGAGCCCAGGCCGCCTTGGATATCGCCAAGATTCAAC
>JAGRBY010001117.1 GCA_020433835.1 Anaerolineae bacterium
GAACTCCTCTTTGAGCCTGATATTCCGCCCAAAGTGGCTATTAACGAAGCCGTCGAACTGGCTAAAATGTTTGGTGGCGAAAGTTCACCGCGTTTTGTCAACGGCGTTCTTGGAAGTTTGGTGTCGCGAGATCGGGCTAAAATTCGGCAAGCTCTGAACGTACCTGCTTAAGTTTCTCCGCTCCAAATCGATCCTCTCCTTTTATTTGCCGCTTTATGAGCGCGGATAAATACCTGAATTAAAGATATAGAATGAACAACAAACTCATCCGCATATGGATATATTAGGTGTTGGTTTTCCAGAACTTATATTTGTTCTGATTATTGCCATGATGGTTTTTGGACCACGACGGCTGCCCGAAATTGCCGGGAAATTGGGTCGATATGTTGCTCAGTTACGCAGCCTGTCTGACGGCTTGATGGCTGAATGGCAGCGAGAAATTAACGCCGCCACGCAACTTGAAGAGCTGGAAAAAGCGCGCCAAGACATAAAGAGCATCCAGGAAGACTTCAAGCGCACAAAATCGGATTTGAAGCAAGCCAAGCAAGATGTTGATGAAAGCACTAAATCGATTGCGCCCCCGGTCTCACAACCCCGCACCTCAATACCTTCAAACCCTGCCATTGTTCAAGTGAAACCTTCTGCTGCCGACGCGCCCGCTGAGCCGGATGACTCTGATAAACAAGATGAGGGCAACGCGCCCATTGAGCCGGATAACGCTCTGCCATCAGCCGATGACAGTGCGTCTATAGCACCGCCATCTTTGCCGAAACAAGAAAACTCTGAGCCAAATGCATCGGCCTCCCCTACCGAGACCGAATCTCCGGTGCCTCCTTCAAAGAATGGTACAAGCCCCATAACTTCATCAAAATCTCAAGAGGTTTAAGGTGACTAATCCTTCTTCGCTCGATGAACGCGCCGAACGGCTGGCCGCTCAAATGACCTTATTGGAACATTTGGAAGAACTGCGTGATCGGCTTGTTAAATCAGCCATAGCGGTGGGCATCACCACGATCATATCTGCTATCTTTACCCCCCAAATTTTGGAACTCCTCATCAATCCTTACGGCAAACAACTGCAAATCATCAGCCCCACCGAAGGCATCACGGTTTACTTTCGGGTCGCCTTAACCGGGGGGTTGATTTTAGCCATGCCGATTTTGGTCTATCAGTTCCTCATGTTTATCTTGCCGGGCCTGGAAGAAAGCGAAAAACAGTACATATTTTGGGGTGTACCGGCTGCAACCCTGCTATTTTTAATTGGCGTGGCGTTCGCCTGGTTTATTTTGATACCAACGGCTATTGATTTTTTGAGCGGCTTTCTGCCCGAAATCTTTTCAACCGAGTGGCGTTCTAATGAGTATATACCTTTTGTTAGTTCGCTCGTGTTTTGGATTGGGTTAGCGTTTGAGACGCCGCTCATTATATTTATTATGTCGAAGCTGAAACTGGTTACACCGCAATTTCTCGTCAAACAGTGGCGCTTTGCCGTGGTTATCATTGCTATCGCTGCGGCGATGATTACGCCCACGCCTGATCCGTTCAATATGGCGTTGGTAATGCTGCCCCTGTTTGGTCTGTACGCATTCAGTATCTTGCTATCCTATTTAGCGTAAGGTCAGGTCAGCCCTATGCCAACCCAAGCCTTACCTATTTATCACCTTACGCCATTACATTATTACAATGCCCAACCTCAAGACCGGCCTTATCAACCTGCCCTGTTTGATCAGGAAGGGTTTATTCATTGTACGGCCGGTGCTGATGTATTGCTGCAAATAGCCAATGCCTTTTTTCTCGATTTAGACGAACCCCTCCTCGTGTTGGAAATCGACCCCGATCGCTTGACCGCCCCCCTCAAATTTGAGCCGCCGGCCTCACCCAAATCAGCCGAGAGCGATTTTATACCAGACCCCGATATTCTATTTCCTCATATTTACGGCCCGCTCAACCACGAAGCTATAAAAAACAGCTTTACCTTGCAGCGAAGCCCCGAAGGGCATTGGCAGATGCCGTAATTCCATAACCTTTTTCAGTCCGATGATGAAAAATTGTAATTTACTTTAGTTCGGAGTTTAGGAAAATGGACAGAATTAACAGGATTT
>JAGRBY010001118.1 GCA_020433835.1 Anaerolineae bacterium
GTTATACATCCGGTCGAACACTTTGTAGAAAAAGCCTTCGACGACCATCCGGACGGCCGTGTTGCGCGGAATACCTCGGCTCATCAGATAGAAAACATATTCTTCAACAATTTTGCCGATGGTGGCTCCGTGTGAAGCCCGCACGTCGTTAGCGTCGATTTCCAGGCTTGGGATAGAGTCAGCTCGGGCGGTGTCATCAAGCAGCAGGTTCTCATTTTTCAGGTAAGAGTTGGTCTGTTGGGCGCTTGCATCAATTTTGATAAGGCCGGTAAAGACACTGCGTCCCTTATCTTTGAGTGCGCCGTGCAGCAGCAGATCGCCGTTGGTGTAAAGGCCGGTATGGCGGATCAAGCAGTCTGTATCGAGGTGTTGCTTGCCTTCCATAAAGTAGACCCCGTTGAACTCCATGCTGGCCCCATTTCCGGGCAATAGGCTATCAAAGAACGTTTTGGTCAGTCGCCCGCCAACCTGGCCGGTTTCCCAAATAACGTTACTGTCATTTTGGCCTACCGAGCGTTTGACGTTGAAGTTATAAACATCTTCGCCCCAGCGCTGGACATCGACATACCGAATTTGCGAGTCGGGATTAGCGTAAATTTCAACCACGCCAACATTAAGCCCCTGACCATGCTCCCCAAGGGAGATCGACTCTTCGATGATGGTGGCGCTTGACGATTGTTCGCCAACGATCAATGTGCGCGGTAGCGAGACGCTACCCTCACCTTCAAGAACATAGGCAACTTGAAACGGTTCTTCAACCTCAACGCCTTTGGGCACATAGAGGAACACACCGGCTTGCCACAACGCGCTGTTGAGCGCGGCGAATTTGCTGTTTGAAGGCGGCACCGCTTCCGTAGCCAGATATTTTTGAACCAACTCCGGATACTCAGCCATAGCCGTGGATAAGTCGGTGAAAATAACCCCTTCTTGGGCCACATTTTCGTTAATTTCAACGTAGACAACCTGGTTGTTGGCGATGACCAAGCGTCCGGAAGCGGGATAATCGCCTTCCAGAGCGCTCTGGACTTCACTCGGCAGCTCTGTCAGCGATTGGGTCGACTGCACAGAGGTTACACCATTGAGTGCAAACTTTCCCCATTTGACCTTTTTAATATCGGTGCGCCGCCAGGCTTCGTCGGACGTGGTCGGCATTGGTGTTTCTTCAAATACCGTCCAGGCGGTTTGGCGCATCTCACGCAGCCACTCGGCTTCTTTTAGCTGCTTTGAAAGCATATCGACATCCGAGCGCGAAAATAGGCTGGAGTCGAGCAGGGCATCTTTTCGTTTGGTAGTAAGTGCGACAGCCATCTTAACCTACGGAGCCCTCCATTTCCATTTCGATCAGCCGGTTCATCTCCAGCGCGTATTCCATCGGCAGCTCTTTGACGATTGGCTCAATAAAGCCGCTGACGATCATGTTCGAGGCGGTATCTTCTTGAATACCTCGGCTCATCAGGTAGAAGAGCTGCTCTTCCGATACTTTCGATACGCTGGCTTCGTGGCCGATGCTAACATCGTTATTTTCAATCTCGATGTAGGGGAAGGTGTCGGATGCTGATTCATCATCCAAGATCAAGGCATCGCACAGAACGTTGCTCTTGCTGTTGGTGGCGTTGGGCGCAACTTTAATCAGACCGCGATAGGTGGTTCGGCCCCCGCCTTTGCTAATCGATTTGCTGGTGATAACCGAGCTGGTGTTGGGCGCGGCGTGAACAATTTTTCCGCCGGCATCTTGCAGCTGGCCTTTGTTGGCGAAAGCAATCGACAAAACCTCGCCGTGAGCGCCTTCTTCCATCAACCATACGGCCGGATATTTCATCGTCAGTTTCGAGCCAAGGTTGCCGTCAACCCATTCCATGGTTGCGTTTTTGAAGGCCTGAGCGCGTTTAGTAACCAGGTTGTAAACGTTATGGCTCCAGTTTTGGATGGTTGAGTAGCGGCAGCGACCGTTCTCTTTGATGAGAATTTCCACAACGGCACTGTGTAAACTGTCGGTGGAGTAGGTTGGTGCGGTGCAGCCTTCTACATAGTGAACGTAGGCCCCTTCATCGACAATAATTAAGGTACGCTCAAACTGGCCCATATTTTGGGCGTTGA
>JAGRBY010001119.1 GCA_020433835.1 Anaerolineae bacterium
TTTTCGGGCAACAATCGCCATTGGCAGCCGCTGCGGGCTATCCATAGCACCGCTTCAATAAACCGACGGCATTGCTCTTCTTGACCGACATACACCTGTGGACAAGCTCGTAAGAAGGTTACTATTTTGGCCCATTGTTTATCTGTTATCTTTTTTGTTGACATATCGGTATTCTACTGATATGTCAAATGTCAACACAACCTAATAAAAGCAAACTGTTCAAGCGAAAAAATCTATCATAGTATATATCAAGAGTTTATCAACTCTCTCGTTTTACCTAAACCTTATTTAGATCACATATATGACTCGAAATACACCCGACATTTCTACACAACAGATGAAATTTGTGCTTTTAGTGCAAAATGGTCTACGAATTCCGCTTGGGCTGTTGAAGGTGATATCAACTAGATGAAAGTTCTTCAAATACATTCAAGTGATTATCAAGGTGGAGGTGGTGGCACGGTAGCTATGGATCGACTTCACCGTGCCCTGCGGGCAGAAGGGATAGACTCAAAAATTTTGAGCAGTAAGAAAACGCTCAACACGTCACTTTCTACCAAAATTCCCAGATCAGCCAGATGGAAAAAAATTGAGAACTTCATTGGTCTCTTTACGACTGAACTGGGGTTAAATGATATCAACTATTTGAGTTCTTTCCGAGTAAAAGGTCTCCAAAAGTACTCTCAGGCCGACATTCTTCATTTTCACGGAACGCATGGGCATTTCAATTACCTGGCCCTTCCTTCACTAACTAAGAATAAACCAGCAATTTTTACCCTACACGATATGTGGGCTTTAACCGGGCATTGTACGTACAGTTACGATTGTGGGCGTTGGAAAACAGGCTGCGGTCAGTGCCCCTATCCCAAGATTCACCGTCCCATTAAGCGGGATAACACCCGATTAGAGTGGAAACTGAAAGAATGGGTCTATCAACACTCTAATTTAACAATTGTGGTTCTCAATAAATGGATGGCTGAAAAAATATCTCAAAGTAGCCTCTATCATCTTTCAGTGTGTCAAATACCCAACGGTGTTGATGTGGAGACATACCAACCACTTGATTCTGAGCAATGCCGTTCGCTGTTAGGGATACCATCAGATAAAAAGGTACTCATGTTTGTGTCGCTTAGCCTGGGTAATCACCGCAAGGGTTCTGATCTGTTGATTAAAGCGCTGCAGAGTTTACCGGTATCCTTAAAATCGGAAATTGTACTGCTATTGGTGGGTGACGGAGGCGAGGGGTTGGCCCAAGTAATTGATCTAAAAACGGTTGATTTAGGTTACGTTCGTAGTGATCGCTTAAAAGCTATTGCTTATTCAGCAGCCGATCTCGTTGTTTTTCCCACGCGGGCCGATAATCTACCCTTGGTTTTGCAAGAAAGTATGGCTTGTGGGACACCTATGGTGTCATTTGATGTAGGAGGTGTCCCTGAACTGGTTCGGCCAGGACAAACCGGCTACTTGGCTAAACCTGAAGACGCCGAAGATTTCAAAAATGGTATTGTCGAACTGCTTGAAGACGATAAACTTCGTAACGGTTTGGGGCATCAGTGTAGGGCAATTGCCGTTGAAGAATACAGCTTGGCTTTGCAGGTCAAACGTCATATCAAACTATACAAATCCGTCATCCAGAATTTTGTCAACCAGTCAGAACGTTCTGTTAAATTTCAACTGTCAGAAATTTAGGAGTTATTGATCCTGACTTTTGATGGTTTGAACTTTTTGATAAGAGGGCAGGGGTGAACTATTTGGTAGTGGCACAAAAGTAAGTGATGAGTAAAATGAAAGGATGATAGAGAAAAAGATAAGATACCAATGTCGAACGTGTGGTAGTGAGAACATCGTCAAAAATGGAACCAATCGGTGCGGTAACCAACAATACTGGTGCAAGGATTGCGGAGCACGTCGTGTGCTGGAACCCAAACGGGAAAACCCGGTTAAAAAAAAGCCCTGAGCCTGAAACTGTACCGAGAACGCTGCAGTATGCGCGGTGTGGCCCGAGTGCTGGATATTTCGCGCCAGACTTTCCGGGATTGGCTGGTCGACCATATTCGCCGCTTGCCACCCATACGACGCTCACTTGTCCCGGCTCAG
>JAGRBY010000111.1 GCA_020433835.1 Anaerolineae bacterium
ATCACACTCCGGATCGGGGGTTTCATAGTTAATGGTCGGTGAGATGATACCATCATTCAAGGTTTTCACGCAAACCATCGCCTCAATAGCCCCAGCCGCCCCAAACAAATGGCCTGTCATCGACTTTGATGAGGTCATGATCATATCGTAGGCGTGTTCGCCCAAAACATCTTTGATCGCCCGCGTTTCAACTTTGTCGTTGAGGCGGGTACTGGTGCCGTGGGTGTTAACGTAATCAATCTCTTGGGCATCGATCCCGGCTTTGGCGATGGCTCGGCTCATAGCGGTAACGGCTCCAAGTCCGTCCTCTCGGGGAGCAGCCAGGTGATAGGCTTCAACACATGTGCCGTAACCGATAACTTCGGCCAAGATGTTGGCCTTCCGCTTTTTAGCGTGCTCTAACTCTTCCAACACCAGCACAACCGAGCCTTCACTCATCACAAAACCATCGCGATTAAGGTCGAAGGGACGGCACGCTCCAGCCGGATTATCATTATTGGTCGAGATAGCTTTCATCACCTGGAAGCTGGCCATAATAAGCGGATTAATAACGGCTTCCGCACCACCAGCAATAATAGCGTCGGCATCGCCGCGCCGAATAATTTCAAACGCCTCACCGAGAGAGTCGGTGCCGGTGGCGCAAGCAGAAACAATGGCCATATTGGGACCAGTAATGTTGTAATCGATGGCGATACGCGCCGGAGCGGTATCCGGCAGCATCATCGTAATGGTGAACGGATTTACCCGCGATGGTCCTCGGGTTTGCAGCACTTCGTGCTGTTCCATTACGCTGCCCATACCGCCAACGCAGGAACCAATGACCATCCCCACCCGGGTGCGATCAGTACCGTTTTTCAAAAGGCCGGAATCATCAATTGCTTGCCGTGAAGCCTCCATAGCAAAATGGGTGTAACGATCTAAACGACGCGCTTCTTTCCGTCCAAACAGCTTATTTGCATCAAAACCTTTAACCTCGCCGGCAAAAGTGGTTTCAAAGTCTGAGGTGTCGAAATGGGTAATAGGAGCAATGCCACTTACACCAGCCTTTAAATTGTTCCACGCCTCTTCTACATTGTTACCGACTGGTGTCACAGCTCCCATCCCAGTGACCACCACTCTTCTATTCATGAATGTTTGTTCTCCTTTAGTGGCTAACCTTTAACAAAATATCTTAAGCATTAGGGCTTAAGATGTAAGTTCATTTTTACCCTAACGGGCTGCATCCGGCGGTCGGTATGTCCCGTCCTCTCTCCAGGGTTGGTACTCTATCATAGAGCAATTTTGTTTGGAATGAACATAGATTCGCACCATTATAACCTATAACACCGTAGGCCCTCGAAGGAGGCGGCCAAGAAACGCCGACTTTGGATTAGATTTACACATAGCGGCTTAAAATAGGCTTTTCTGGCCTAATTTTTGGACTTTTGGGGTTAAATTCTTAATATTCAAGGCTTTGGCCATTTCGTTTGCTTTGGGTCTTTGGCTGCGCTATACTCTAAGGATCAGAGCGATTCCAGCGTTTAGAGAACAAGCGAGAAAGAACCAAGCTATGACTGAATTTACATATGACGTTATTGTCGTCGGGGGAGGCCATTCCGGTGTCGAAGCCGCTCTGGCCTCAGCTAAAATAGGAGCACAAACGCTGCTGCTGTC
Source organism: Anaerolineae bacterium (assembly GCA_020433835.1). Next base: position 1,654 of record JAGRBY010000111.1, read on the forward strand.
AATGTCGTTAGATACCATTGGCTGGATGAGCTGCAACCCCAGTATCGGCGGTTCGGCCAAGGGCCATCTGGTGCGCGAAGTCGATGCGTTGGGTGGGGCGATGGGCAAGCTCATCGACGAAACCTTTATTCAAATTCGCATGCTTAATGACAGCAAGGGGCCGGCAGTTCACGCGCTTCGCGCTCAAGCCGATAAAAAACGGTACGCCTGGACGGTTCAGCGCACCTTAGAAAACACCCCTAATCTGGTGGTTCGTCAGGCCACCGTCGAAGGGCTGCTTATTCAGGGCGACCGCATTGCCGGGGTTAAAACCCAACTGGGCACAACCTATCGGGCGAAAGCCGTGGTATTGACAACGGGTACCTTTTTGGGGGGGCGACTCATCACCGGCGAATCGATTACGGAAGGTGGCCGCGCCGGGGAAAAAGCAGCGCTCCGTTTATCGACCTCGCTGATCGAACTCGGTTTCCGTCTGGGACGGCTTAAAACCGGCACGCCGCCGCGCATCGATGCCCGAACGATTGACTTTAGCCGGACAAAACCCCAATACGGCAGCGATACACCACTCTACTTCAGCTTCGAAAATCAGTACGCCGCCAACATTCAGCCACCCAACTGGCTCAACGAACCACCGCATCCCGTCTATCCCATCGAGCACCAAACCGACTGGCGACCGCAAATGCCCTGCTACCTGGTTCATACCGCGCCGGAAACACATGACATCATCCGGACCAACCTCGATCGTGCGCCGATGTTTACCGGCGTCATCGAAGGCACCGGCCCGCGCTACTGTCCCAGCATCGAAGACAAAATTGTGCGATTCGCCCACAAAGATAGCCACCAGATGTTCCTGGAGCCGGAAGGCTGGCAGACAACCGAGGTCTATCTGCAAGGCGGCAACACCAGCCTGCCGGAGGATGTGCAGTGGCAAATGGTGCGCTCGATTCCGGGGCTGGAAAACGTCGAAATTATGCGGATTGGCTATGCGGTTGAGTATGATTATGTGCCGCCCGATCAGCTCTATGCCTGGCTCGAAACCAAACATGTCGAAGGGCTGTTCCATGCCGGGCAAATTAACGGCACCACCGGCTATGAAGAGGCCGGAGCGCAAGGCTTGATTGCCGGGATGAATGCCGCCCTCAAAGTAAAGGGCGCGTCGCCCGTGACGCTGGGCCGCGATCAGGCCTATATTGGCGTGTTGATTGATGATTTGGTGACGCAAGAGCACACCGAACCGTACCGCCAGATGACCTCACGGGCCGAATACCGGCTGCTGCTGCGTCAGGACAACGCCGATCTGCGGCTGTCGGCCATTGGCTATCAGGCCGGGCTAATTTCCGCTGAGCGTCTGGCAACGGTCGAGGCTAAACGGCAGGCCATCGAGCAGGAAATCGAGCGGCTGAAGGCCACCAACTTTTCCGGAACCAACGGAACCAGCGAGATTCTGGCCGATTTTGGCCTTAAACCCGTTACCAACGGGGCCAACGCGCTGCAATTTTTGCGCCGCCCTGATGTCGATTATGATGTCATTGCCTCGCTCGCGCCGCCGCCAGAGCCGCTGCCGGCCGATGTCATCGAACAAGTGACGATTGAAACCAAGTACGAGGGTTACATCGACAAACAGTACCAGCACGTCGAGCGCATGCGCCGCCTGGAGAGCAAAACGATCCCGGCCAATTTTAATTACGAGGCCATAACCGGCCTGCGTAACGAGGCTCGCCAGAAGCTTATCCACTTTCAGCCGGCCACGGTGGGGCAGGCAGGACGCATCGCCGGGGTCAATCCGGCTGACATCAGCGTGCTGCTAATTCATCTGGAAAAACGATCGTTGGTTAAGTGAGGGCTAGCTGTGGGATAATTTCCCGTGGTGGTACTTTCCCATCTGTCGAGTTGTGGTATAATCGTACGACCTTAACGCCTGTAATAATAGGTCTCATCGGAGTCGAGGCCTTAGCCGGATTATCACATCGATTGTATAAACCGGCTAATGCCTCGACTCCTCATTATGTAGGATAGGGTTCGCAACGCAATATGTTGCGGTTATATAAATCTTTTGTACAATATGTTGTGTACTAAGTTTGGGGGAGAACGTTAGGTAATGCCTGAAATTACAATCCCATCATTTGTCATCACCGGATTGCAAGTTATTTTGGCCTTCACCGGAGCCTTTTTTGTGGCGCTGTGGCTGAGCCTGGTGGTTTGGACATTCCGTGATGCCCGCGCCCGCTCGCGCGATATTTTTGCAATTTTATTAGCCACGCTAATGGTCGTGGTCTTTGGCCCGCTGGGGCTTGTGCTCTATTTCTTATTGCGCCCGCAAAACACGCTGGCCGAACTGTATGAACGCTCTTTGGAAGAAGAGGCACTACTGCAAGATTTAGAAGATCGCCCCTACTGCCCCGGCTGCTCACGCCAGGTCAATGAGGCCTGGGTGGTGTGTCCCGATTGTCATACGACCTTAAAAAAGGTATGTCCCAATTGCAGCAACACCCTGCAGCTGGCCTGGGCAGTGTGTCCCTTCTGCGCCACGGCGGTAGAAGTGCCGGCTCCTCCTCCCGATCACTCCGGTTCAGCCGGACTACCGGAGACCGTGACCCAACCGATGGCCGAGCCGGTCTACCAAGATCCTATTCCTGAGCCGACCCCCTATGTCGAGCGTCCTCGTACGGCTCGGGCTGATGAAACCCAGCCGCAAATTCCACAAACAGGGTCAGCATAACGCCGATTTTAGTCAGATTACCCTACAAAGGCCAGGTGTGACACACATCTGGCCTTTTTTGATTCTTATGCCGGAAAACTTTTCATAATCAAAACTTTACGGCAATTGTCTTTTAATGTAGACTTAAATTATGTTCACTGTCCATCTCATCCAAATGGACGAGCAAACCCTACGCCAAATAGCGTAGACTGTTTGTTTGCACGGAAAAGGTACATTTGTAGGATGTAAACATAAGCCAGTTAGAGTAAAATCCTCTAAAACAAAGTTGTTGGGAGGTTACATGCGTAATAAAGGATTCCTGAGCGGCTGGTCTGCTCTGGAAAAAACATTGCTAGGCCTTTTTGTGCTGCTGCTTGTCGTTGCCGGCCTAGTTGCTGTTCTACTGGGCGGCGAAATTCTATTTTTAACGGAAGAACGTGCTCAGGTTGACCAACCCCCTACTGTGGCTGTTGTTGCTACCCCTACCGCATTAGCGGTTCCCCCTGATCCTTTACCCGATACCGATACCAACCCCGATACCCAAGCCCCTGATGAAATTACAGCCCCAGCCATCAGTCTTAATCCCAGTGCCGGTGAGCCTGGCTCAACCGTCACGGTCTCCGGTGAAAATTGGCCCTCAGGCAGCCGGGTAATTATCTCGTTGGTTCCAGCCGACCCGCCGGCCTATACCGTCAACAGCGCCGTCATTGACCAAGACGGGCGCTTTTCTGTGGAAATTATCGTGCCCACCGACTCGCGTTGGCTCGATGAAAGCCCTGTGCCTATTTTGGCCACTACCGACGATGACAGCATCAAGACCCAAGAATTGCTATCGATCATCACCCCAGGTGAAACGGTTCCGCAACCCACGCCCGGCTCCTCGAACGATGTTATTGTCATTTCACCCGATCCCGAGATAACCCGCACCCCGCCCGCCCCAACCGTGGCCCAACTCACCACCACCGCCAATCTAAACGTGCGATCCGGCCCCGGCACCGACTACGATATCTTAGGGGTGCTGCTGCTGGGACAATCGGCTGAGATTATTGGCCGTAACGCCGAAGCAACCTGGTGGCAGGTCAAGTACCCTTCCGCAACCCAGGATTTCGGCTGGGTGTCGGCCCAATTTGTGCAGGCCAGTAACATCGCCAATGTGCCGATTGTCACGGCACCGCCGGCACCCACACCGGTACCGGCCACACCAACCGCCACGCCTGAACCGGGGGTGATCATTACCGACTGGCGCGGTGAGTACTATAACAACGAAACGTTAAGCGGTTCTCCGGTCGTAGTCCGTAACGATGTAGCCATTAGCTTCGATTGGGGCCTTGGTTCGCCCGACTCGCGCCTGCCGACCGACTACTTCTCGGCGCGCTGGACGCGAACCGTCAACTTCTCAGCCGGCACCTACCGCTTCTACAGCCGAACGGATGACGGTGTGCGCGTCTGGGTTGACGGCGCACTGTTCATCAACCAATGGCGTCAGCAATCGCCCACCACCTACGCCGCTGATATTTACCTATCCGAAGGCGATCACAACATCCGCATGGAATACAACGAACTCACCGGCGGCGCGGTTGCTCTGCTCTCGTGGCAGCGCACCGATACCTATCCCGACTGGAAAGCCGAATATTTCAGCAACCCCGACCTCAGCGGCTCACCGGTGTTGGTTCGCAACGAAGGCAGCATTAGCTACAACTGGAACGGTAACTCACCCGGCACCGGCGTACCCGGCCAGAACTTCTCGGTGCGCTGGACGCGCCAGGTTCCCTTTGACGGCGGCGACTATCTGTTCCGCATTATCTCCGACGACGGGCATCGGCTGTGGATCGACAACGATCTTATCTCTGATCGCTGGCGAGACGGAAATACCGATGTTATCGAAGTGCAACGTAGCGTTACCTCAGGCATCCACCAACTTCGCGTGGAATATTACCAACGCACCGGCCAATCCTTTGTCGGTCTGGCCTGGCAGCGCACCGACCGCGAGCAAGAAGGCCCGCTGGCCGTTATTCGCTCATCGAGCGAAGGCATCGTCGGCGAGCCGATTAAGTTCGATGGCAGCCGATCGCGTCAGGGCGACAGTTCCATCGACAAGTACGAGTGGGATTTTGGCGACGGCAAACACACCCGAGGCAAAAAGGTTGACCATACCTATGACGATCCCGGCACCTACCGCGTTAAGCTGCGGGTAACGGACGAAAACGGGCTACGCGACACCACCGACATAAAAATAAAAATTGAAGACGACCTCGCGTCAACCACCTCGCCAACCGCTATTCTCGATGGCCCGTCTACCGGCGATGTCGGCACGCCGGTCACCTTTAGCGGTAGTCGATCCTATTCCATCAGCCCGATTAGCGAGTATCGCTGGACCTTCGGCGACGGAACCACAGCCCGCGGCCAGCAAGTTTCGCATACCTTCAACAAAGATGCGCTGTACAGCGTGGTCTTGACGGTAGTGGCCGAAAACGGGCTGCGCAGCAGCGACAGCCTCTCCATCCGCATTGATGATAATTTGAGCGGCGGCACGGCACCTGTGGCTAAAATCAGCGCTCCCAGCGAGTCGCAATGGGGCCAAGAGGTAATCTTTGACGGTTCCGCCTCAACCTCCAAAAATCAAATCGTCAGTTGGGCCTGGGATTTTGGCGACGGCTCCGGGGCCAACGGCCCGCGCGTACCGCACGTCTTCACCCGACCGGCTAACAAGGGCGATGTTGTGGCCTACAACGTTCGCTTAACCGTAACCGACCAGAACGGCTTAGAAAACACAGCCACCCATCTCATCACCCTACTCGATCCGCCGCCATCGACCGATCCGCCCAAAGCCGCCATCTCCGGTCCTTCATCAACGGAGGTCGGCCAGGCTATCACCTTTGACGGCAGCGGCAGTCAATCGTCAAACCCTATTGCCAGTTATAATTGGGACTTTGGCGACGGCAACACCGCGACCGGCGCTCAGGTAAACCATACCTACACCGCCAGCGGCGATTTCACCGTTGTTCTTGCCGTTACTGACGATCAAGGCCAAACCGGATCGGCTTCAAGGCAAGTTCAAGTTAACTCGCAGCCGGCTCCCGATCCCTTAGTAGCCCGCATCAGCGGCCCCACCCAGGGCCAGGTCAACCAGGCGCTTGCCTTCGATGCCCAATCATCAACCTCAGCCGCCCCATTAAATGATATCCAATGGGACTTTGGCGATGGTAGCGCAACCAGCGGCAGCTTGGTAATCAACCATGTCTATACCGCACCGGGCAACTACCAGGTGCTGCTCACCCTGGTCAACGAGTTGGGTCAGTCGAACACAACCGCCCAGGCGGTCACCATCAGCGAGCCGCCGCCGGCCAATACGCCGCCTCAACCTTCCGTCCAGGCCGATCAAACTACCGCTCAAGCCGGCGACACCGTTAGCTTCGATGCCAGCGCTACGCAATCCGCCAGCCCCATCGTCAGTTACGCCTGGGATTTTGGCGACGGCGCAACCGGCAGCGGCCAATTAATCAATCACACTTACGCGCAACCGGGCGACTACACCGTAACGCTAACCGTAACCGACCAGGATAGTCAGAGCGGCAGTGCCACGCTCTCGGTTACGATTAACCCTGTGGCCCAACCCGATCCGCTCACGGCCAACATCACCGGGCCAACCGGCGGCCAGGTGGGCGACCAACTCACCTTCGATGCCCAATCATCGTCCTCAGCCGCGCCGCTAACCGCCATTCAGTGGGACTTTGGCGACGGCACAACCGCCGGCAGTAGCCTGGTGGTCAACCATACCTACCAGCAAGCAGGCGACTACACCGTCGAGTTAACGTTGGAGAACGATCTTAATCAAAGCGACACCACCAGTATGCAAATAACCATCGATCCAGCCCCGGCCACGATCTTGCCTGCGCCCTCCACACCCGTGGTCCAACCGGCCCAGCCGCCGGTAGCCCAAATCAACGGACCGGATCAGGCCCAGATCGGCGATGCCATTCTCTTTGATGGCGGCTACTCGCAGGCCGATACGCCCATCGTCAGTTATCAGTGGGGCTTTGGCGACGGCCAAACCGCCAGCGGTATGGGCGCGACCCATGTCTATGCCACGGGCGGCATTTACAATGTAACATTGACCGTAACCGACCAAAACGGCTTAAGCGGAACGGACAGTTACGATATCGAGATTGCAGCCGGATCCAGCCGTCCTGCGCCGCAGCCGACCACGGCCCCGGACGAGCCAACCCCAACCGCGGCCCCCACACCGGAATCGGCAGCCACACCAACACCGGAACCGTCCCAACCGCAACCCGCTACGCCACCGCTGGCCGCCATCGACGCGCCGGCTCAGGCCCAGGCCGGTAAGCCGGTGAGTATGAGTGGGCAAGCTTCATCGCCCGGCAGCGGATCGATCGATACCTATCAGTGGGGTTTTGGCGACGGCAGCTCTGATACCGGCCAGAACGTCACCTATATCTACCAAACGCAGGGCAACTATCAAATCACCCTGACTGTCATCGACGAAAACGGTCTGAGCGATACCACCACAGCCTCGATCTTTGTCGGCCCTAGCGATGATGAAATCGCCGCTCAGCAGCAAGCCGAGGAAGCGCAGCGCCAGGCCGAAGAAGAAGCCCGTCTCCAGGCCGAACAGGAAGCCCAACGCCAGGCTCAACAGGAAGCCGCAGCCGAGGCCACCGCCCAGGCCCAGCAAGATGCCGACGCCCAGGCCACGGCCCAAGCCGAGCAACAAGCCGCGGCTGAGGCTGCCGCCCAGGCCGAGGAAGCGCAGCGCCAGGCCGAAGAGGAAGCCCGGCGTCAGGCTGAGGAGGAAGCCCAGCGTCAAGCTGAAGAAGAAGCGCAGCGCCAGGCCGAAGAAGCGCAGCGTCAAGCTGAAGAAGAGGCCCAGCGCCAGGTCGAGCAAGAAGCCCAACGCCAGGCTGAAGAAGAAGCGCAGCGTCAAGCCGAGGAAGAAGCCCGGCAAGCAGCGAAAAAACAAAAACAACAACAACAACAGCAACAAGAAGCCATTCCAACCGACGAACCGCTGCAAGACGATGGCAATTAAGGGAGAATAGAATATGATTAAGCGCTTAATACTACTTGTGCTTGCTCTAACAATGAGCCTAATCATCAGTGCGTGCAACAACGCGGCCTCGGAACCGGCCCCAACAGCGGTACCGCCGACAGCCGCCGAACCTACCGAACAACCGCAGGCTGAAGCTCCGACGGCTGAACCCGGCGAAAGCGAGACTGTTGCTACCGAGGAGCCGTCGAGCGCCGCCTCTGCGGCCAAAGTGGCTCCTGACCAAGAAGCAGAAACAGAAGAAGCGGAAACGACCATAGCTGCAATTGATGAAATTGCCGCCGCATCGCTGATACCCGATGCCGATATTATCTCCCCGGCCGCAGCCTCGGCCCCAATACCTGAGTTGAGCTACGGTCTCGTGGTCAGCCAACTGAATGATAGAGGCTATAATGATTTGGCCTGGGCCGGAATGAAGCGAGCGGAGGAGGAGTTAGGTGTCTCCGTGCAGAATCTACAAGATCCGGATGATAGAACCGTAGGCGCTCGCATCAACCAATTTTTGAACCAAGGGGTTGATGGCGTTTTTACGACAGGGTCAACCATGGCCCGAGCAACGCAAAAAGCGGCTCACGATAACCCCGATATCCCCTTTGCCATCATTGATTTTCCCGATCAAAGCCCTAACGATCGCGGTCTGTTGTTTGATGTCGATGCCCCGGCTTTTATGGCCGGTTACTTAGCCGCCGGGATGAGCCAGAGCGGCACGGTGTGTACCTATGGCGGCCAGCAAATTCCGCCCGTATTAATCTTTATGGTGGGTTTTGAACAAGGCGTTGATTATTACAACGACCAAAACGATGCCGAGGTTAAAGTTTTAGGTTGGCACACCGATCCCACCATCCCGGTAGGCGGGGCCGGCGTTTTTGCCGGCAACTTCAACAACCAGGCTTTCGGACAGACCATCGCCGGCGAGTTTGCCAGCCGAGACTGTGACATCATCTTTCCCGTGGCCGGCGGGGTTGGTTTAGGTACAGCTGAAGTGGCGGCTGAAAATGGGTTAACAGTCATCGGCGTTGATGCCGACCAATCGCTCAGCAACCCTGACTACGCCGATGTCTACCTCACCAGCGTCATCAAGCGTATCGATCAGGCCGTCTTTGAAACCATCGCGCAAATGGCCGACGGAACGTTTGAAGGCAACAGCAGCTACATCGGCACGTTGGAGAACGGCGGCGTTGATCTGGCGCCCTTCAACAGCTTTGATGACCAAATACCGCAAACCCTAAAAGATGATCTGGCCGACATCCGCCAGGAACTGATCGACGGTACCCTGTTGACCGGCTGGCCTATCGGTGTTTCCAGAATTCAGATGCGCCAAAACGCGGGCAACCTCAACCTAAACGCGTTACGCAACGCCACCTACAGCGTTGACTACACCGCCGACGGTACGGCCTCTTTAACCAATGGCGAATATCACGAACCCGCCGCTCCCGGCTCCGCTGCGGAAACCGAAGTGCGCCTGGGCGACCAACTCGTCTACGGCGACTTGAACGGCGACGGCAAAGATGAAGCCATAACCTTCTTGGTCAGCGACCCAGGCGGCAGCGGTACCTTCTTCAACCTGGTTGTTATCGGCGATGTGGGGGGCAAGCCGACCCAACTGGGCAGTGTTTTTCTGGGTGACCGCATCATTATAAAGTCGCTTGAGGTTGAAGATGGCCTCATTGCGGTTGGGCTGGTTACGCAAGGCCCTGGTGATGCGCAGAGTAGCCCCACGCAAGCTGTGGTTAAGATCTTTGGCCTCCAGGACGATGCCTTAGTCGAGCTGGCCAGCCAGATCGTTGAATAGAGAGCAGCCGAGGCGACAATCACCATTGTCCTGATGATTGTCGCCTCAATTCGGAGCGGTACATGACGGTTATCAGTTCGGGCAATATAGAATTGTGGACGTTGTCGGACAAGGCGGGATGGCTACGGTCTACAAAGCCTACCAGCCGTCGCGGCCGTACCGGCGGCGCTTGACCACGCCCGTGATGATCATCACCTGGCCGCCCACGATCTTTCGCAGCCGCACGCGGCGCAAGCGAACCTACCTACGCAGCCTACTGTTGTTCAGCCTCCCCCGGCTGAGGCTGTGGCCGGCGATACCCTCAAGACAAACCGTCTCCGTTGGATTGGGCTGGGGGCAGTGACCGCTATGCTGCTCATTGTCGCCCTGCTGTGGCTGTGGCCGGATCGATCACCCCTGCCCGCCGACTCGATGCTCACCCAGAGCACCCTGCCTTCCGATCTACTCGATAACCTGGGCCTGCGGGCAAGCCGCCAACCGCGCACCAACTATTCCCACCAGCAGTTTGAGAACGGCGTTATGTTGTGGTGGGACAACCCTGACAGCGCCGAGGCGATCATCTTCGTCATCCCCAACGGCAACACCCGTAACCAGGGCAACGACTGGTCGCGCTATAAAAATAGCTGGTCGGCCGCCGCTGATCCTGTCTTTCCGCCCGACTGCCCGGAAGCCAAAGACCCCTTCGGCCCCATGATGGGCTTTTCGCTCTTCACAACAAAGGTAAAGGCGAAGGTGAAGGCAGAGGCTAAGGCGGAGGCTGAGAACGATGTGTCCGGTGACAGTCACTGAGACGTGCATCACGTGACTGTCACCGTGTTAGCGGCGTTACGCCTGGCTGTAACGCTTTTCTGAGCCTTTGCCTCAGCCTTAGCTTATCAGCAAGGCTATTCTTGCGACATCAATACAAAACATTTAATGGAGGAATTTATGAGTAATCTGTACAAACTGTATTTTTTTCTGGCCGGGGTAGCCTTAGTGGCGGTGCTGCTACCGGCAGCCACGCTGGCTCAAGATGACGTTGTCTGTGAGTCGGAAGTGATTGTGGCCGAAGGCGATTGGCTGTCGACCATTGCCGCCGATGCCTACGGCGATCCCAGCCTGTACGCCGTTATCGCCGATGCCACCAACCGTAAAGCCGAAACCGACAGCACCTTTGCGACCATCGCCACCAACGATGTTATCAAACCGGGCTGGAAACTGTGCATCCCGGCGCAAACCGTGGCCGAAGGGCAAGTATCGGCCGCTCCCCCTGCCGCCACCGGCTTAACCGTCGACCAACTGGCCAATGCCACCTACACCGGCATTTACGATGACCAAGCCGTAACCCTGACCAAGGGAAATTATGAAGGCGAACCGTTCACCGCAGACTCGCCCATCCGGCCAACCGTCAACTTCAACCCCAACGAAGTCGCATTTGGTGATCTGGATGGCGATGGGGTTGAAGACGCCGTGGTGCTGCTCAGCGAAAACTCCGGCGGCACCGGCACCTTTATCTATCTGGCCGCCGTCAGCAACCAAGACGGCCAGCCGGTCAACGTTGCTACCACGCAGTTGCCCGGTAACAACCCGCAGTTCAAGTCGTTCGCTGTCGACGGCGGGCAAATCATGATGGAAGTGGTCACCCAGGGGCCGGATGATGCCGAATGCTGCGCCAGCGCCAAGCAGCGCTGGACCTATGCCCTGCAGGACAACACCCTGACTCAGGTTAGCGTTGAAGAGTTAGGCACGGTGTCCCTGGCCGACTTGAACGGCACCAGTTGGCGGCTGGTTGACTTCAACTTCGATCAGCAGCCGGTCCCGGACGAAGTCGCTATTACGGCCGATTTCACGGATGGACAGATGGGCGGATCGGCCGGCTGTAACAGCTACAGCACCGCCATCAGCACCGAAGGCGAGTTTCCCCAAAGTTTGGTGGTTAGCCCCATCGCCGCCACGCTCATGGCCTGCCCCGAACCGGGCATGACTTTAGAAACCCAGTATCTTTCGGCCCTCCAAAGCGTTAGCCAGTGGAGTTACCTGGCCTCGCAGTTGGCCCTGACCTATGAAACGGCAGAGGGCGGCCTTGCGACGCTGATGTTTGAGCCGGTGGCTGCCGAAACAGCCGCCGCCGCTGCAAGCAGCCCGGATTTAACGCGCCAACAGCTGGCCAACGCCACCTACAGCGGCATCTACGACGAGCCGGTGACCCTGGCCGACGGCCGCTTTGAAGGCGAGCCGTTTGCTGAAGACGATGCCTCCCGGCCAATAGTGACGATGGCCAACGCCGCACCGCTCATGGGCGATCTCAACGGCGATGGTATCGCTGACGCGGTTGTCTTTCTGGACGAAAACTCCGGCGGCACCGGCCATTTTGTCTACGTTGCCGCCCAACTCAACCAGGACGGCCGGCCGGTTGATGCCGGCACGGTGCTGATCGAAGACCGCATCCAGATTAAATCAGCCGCTATTGACAACGGTCAGGTCATGCTCGAAATTATCACCGATGGGCCGGGCGATGGCGCTTGCTGCAAGAGCCACAAAGCCCACACCACCTATGCCCTGCAAGACGGCCAACTGGCCCAACTCTCCGGGCCTGAAGAAGAACGGGTGCGCATCTCGGCTGAAGACCTCAACGGCACCACCTGGAACCTGGTTAACCTCAATCTTGACCAGCAGCCGGTTTTAGCCGACACCGAAGTCACCATTAGCTTCCAAGACGGGCAGATCACCGGCTCCGGTGGTTGTAACAACTACAACACCGGCTTCACGTTGGGCGAAGACAATCCCTTTGTGATGACCATCGACCCCGTGGCATCGACCAAAATGGCCTGCCCCGACCCCATCCTCACCCAAGAAACGGCCTACTTTACCGCGCTGCAAGCGGTTAGCGTGTGGGGCTACAACGTTGGCCAACTGGCAATGTCTTACCGCACCGAAGATGGCGGCTACGGCACGCTGCTCTTTGCACCGCCGGCCCCCGTCACCGCCAGCGCCGCTGCCGACGACGCGCTAACGGCCTCGACCTGGCAGTGGGTGGGGCTAACCGATCCCCAGCAGCAAGTTGAAATCGCCTCCCCGGCCGATTACACCCTCACCTTCCTTAGCGACGGCACGATCCAAATCAAGGCCGACTGCAACCAGGCCACCGCCGCCTACACCACCGCCGCCGGGGGCAGCCTGACCATCACCCCCGGCATCAGCACCCTGGCCGCCTGCCCCGAAGGATCACGCAGCGAAGAGCTTATGCAAAAGTTGGGGGCGGCCGCCATCTACTTTATGCAGGACGGCAACTTGTTTATCGATTTGATGGCCGACGGCGGCACCCTTAAGTTTGCTCCCCAACCCGCCGACAGCCAGTCCGGGGGGTGAGATTAACGGCTTACGGCTACCCCAACGGCAGCTATCCGGTTAAAGATTGCCAACCTGGCGGCGCGATGGGCATGACCGCTTTGTCGGTCATCAGTGTCAATGACAACGGTGACTTTATCGAGCAATCGAACAGAGGTGCCCTCAGCCGCATTGAGCGGTAAACTCTTTGAGGCGATGATCCGCATTGCCTGACTATCAAACCTAATTCTTCTGAGCGTGGCTGTCGTGGTACGGCCACGCTCTTTGTCTGTTATCGCCCTCAAACGTTCTACTTTGATGGAACCCCTGTTACAGGCTTTTGCAAGAGGTGACCACGATCATGATCGGGTCATCAGGACTTGCACCGTTGAAGATTAGCCCCCCTCTAACTCCCCCCAAAGGGGCTTATAGGGGTAGGTATTTAAGTAACAAGTTGATGAACAAGAACAAGAGATAAGTCAAGCAAAACATGGTCAACTGGCCAAGGTTCGGGCAAAAAGTAGCCGATAGGTGTCGTACATCAGAACATCGTTCCGGTATTGAGGGCAGAAGGCTAAGAAATTGAGTTGAACCTTAAC
>JAGRBY010001120.1 GCA_020433835.1 Anaerolineae bacterium
GATGGCGTGAAGGCCGACCTCGATCGGGGTGGTGGGGGAGAAGGTGATCTCGCCGGCGCTGAACCAGCTTTGGCTGTCGCGACGGCATAGGGCGCGTATTTGGTTGCCGTGGCGTTCTAAGCGCAGGGTGATGCGATTGGGGGTGGGGTCGTCTTGCGATTGGGCGAGCCGACCGCGCCCGATGATCATATCCTGGTTGTCGAGACAGCCTTCAAACGAAACATCGGCTGGGCCGCGATGGCCCCAGACCAGCCGTAGATAGTTCTCGGCGCTGTGCCAGATCACCAGGCCGCCCAGAGATGGCGCGGCGGCGGGGTCGGTCTGGTCATCGCGCGGCAGTCGCAGTGTGGTCTCGATGCTGAAATCGCCGGAGACAGGCCGCAGTAAGCGGGGGGCGCTGTGGTTGAGATGCCATAGGTCGCGCCCGTTGACAGCGTGAATCGCCAGCCCGTGGTTGACGCTGTAGGCACAATCGGCCATGGGGTCAAGCCAGCGCCAGCCGGGGGCCAGGTCATCGACAAAGGTATCGACCAGGGTGGGGCTGCCGGTCGAGGGTTCGGCGGCAACCAGATGCCATTGCTGCAACGGTGTGGCGGTTGTTCCAGTCAACACCGGTCTAAAGCAGGAGGGCGATACCGGCTCCGGTACGGCAGCGGCGGCGGCTGAGGTTTGCAGCGTCTCTTTTAAGCGCCGGCAGTAGGCTTGAAAATGGTTGGTATCGTCAAAGAGTTCTTCTAAGCTGCTGAGTATACCGTTAAAAACCGGCCACCAGCGAAAGGCCCAACCGACGCGATAGGTTGAGACGTAGGGACTAAAGCGCTCCATTGAGGTTTGCAACTGGTCTAAGGCTGCAACCCGCTTACCGTCGGCCATATAGGCCCGTCCCAGACAGTAATTGGCTACCCAACGCATCCAGAGCGGCTGGTCTTTGTAGGCCAGCGCCTGCTTAAAGGCGTTCTGCGCCTGAGACCAATCGTAACGGCACAGGGCCACCATCCCCAGATTGATATAGGAGTCGGCTTGGAAGGCTTCAACCCCTAATATCTCAGCCACAGCCAGTTCCTGCTTAGAAAAGCGCAAGGCACCCTCGAGATCGCCCTGCATCAACGCACTCCAGACCAGCGTGCCCAGGTAGCGCCAGGTGCGGCTGGTGTCGCCAATATCCTCGTAAATCTTCAGGACGCGCTCGTAGTTGTTGGTCGACCGGGCCAGGTTGCCCCGTTCGAAATTCGGCCCCCAGTAATGCTCAATCGTTTCGGCCACGGCCCGCAGATCGTGATGGCTTTCGGCCAGCGTTAAAAAGTAATCCAGCCATTGCAGCGCTTCATCGATGCGTTTTTCATCGTAAAAGCTGATGGTGATGTGCAGGTAGGCGGGCCGCAGTTCTTCGGTATAGGGCAAGTTGCGAATAAAGGCGGCTGTTTGGCGACACAGCTGCTGAAACTGGGCGACATCGCCCAACTGCAAATAGGCAATCGCCTGCATCTGGTTCATCAGGGCGGCTTCGGTGGTGGCCCTATCCTCCGGGGCCAGCAGGGCCATGCCGTCCTGGGCCACCCGTATTTGCTCTTGCGAATGGCCGCGCCAGTGCAGCACCTCGCCCAGCCAATAGTACAGCCGAATAAAGCGGGCCTTGTCTAAGTCGACTTGCTGGGCTAATTCAATAGCCTGACGTAGGTAGCGTTCGGCTTCTGCCTCGCGGCCAATACTGTGGTGAATTTCGCCCAACGTGGTCAAGGCCACCAACCGCTGGTCGACCAGATAGTCGGCCATGGTGTCATCGTCCGGCGTCATCTCATCGAGCATAGCCAGTGCATTGAAGACGCAGTGGATGGCTTCATCGTTAAAGTAGGCAGCGCCTGACTTTTGCCCGGCTTTAATGGTGTACTCGATAGATTTGGCGGAAGTGCCGGCTTGATTGTAGTGGTAGGCAAGCTGCTCAACATATTCGCGGAGATGGTTGGGGTAGAGCCGCTCGATGGCTTCGGCCACGCGCTGGTGCAGCTCACTGCGCCGCCGCCGCGAGAGCATGTTGTAAATCGCCTCCTGGGTGAGGACGTGCTTAAACGAATACTCAACCTCCGGCACGATGCGCTC
>JAGRBY010001121.1 GCA_020433835.1 Anaerolineae bacterium
TCCCAGAATTGTGGCCGCCGGTTCATTTAAATAGACAATCTCCTTATCACTATGAACCACAACGCCTTCGAAAGAAAGCTCAATTAAACGACGATAACGATCTTCACTTTCGCGCAGAGCCTCAATGGCTCTCTTACGCTGAGAAATATCACGAATAATCCCTTGATAGCCCAAAACCCGACCATCATTGGCTTGTCATTTATTGACAGTTAATAGACAGAATATCTTGTCGCCCTGTTTATTCTCTAATCTCACCCCAAAGTTTCTAACATCACCTTGTTGCCCCATGAGAGTCCGAAATTTGTCTAAGTTTTCCTGCTCAAGAATGACGGTACTATATTCAAGGCCGATTAAATCATCCCGGGTGCACCCAAGCAGTTCCCACATAGATTGATTTACCTGAACAATTTTTTCTTGTGCGTCTGTGATAAGGATTGCATCCCGGGATTGTTCGAAAACATTATCAAAGAGCGTTTGATATCGCTCCTCACTCACTTGCATGGCCTTCTGGGCTCGAGACCGTTGTTCGGCAATAAAAAATACCAGTATAAGGATGGTTGTGAGTAAAGGGATCTCGATTATTTCTTCAACAGGGATTTGGTGGGCAAAGATGGCCAGGATAACAGCGGCCATAGTTATAGTAACCCAAAATACGGCCCGAACGGTGAATGCCCGAAATTCCCAAAAAAATGCCCCAAAGGTTAATAAAATGAATACACAGTGAAAAAAGAGTACCTTAGCGGAAGTAACCAACAGGAGAAGAGCCATAAATAAAAGGGCTACATCTAGAAGAATTAACCATCCATCAAACTGCCACGCCTTTAAAAAATCTTTAAAGGAGGCTATTTGGCGAGTACTACTTTCCTCGGTGACCATTGCCTTGTCTATCACTTATCTTCTCCCCTTTGATTACATAAGGCTAAAGAGCAAGGACTTCTCAATATAACGTTAGCAATTCAGTTAAAGCAAACGGGTTTTTTCGGCGAAGGACACTACTAAGCTTATTCTAATTCAAAGTCATTATTTAGTAAAAAACCTATGAATTAATGAGACAGAACTTACGCCATCATACTTCCCACTCACCCGCCCACAAACGCGGCAGCAGGGGATGGAGGATGCGATAGGTAACGCCCCAGAGTTTGTACGCCCCAACCCAATAGAATGGAACGCGCCGGGGAGCGGGCCAGGTGGGGAACTGTTTGATTTCCTCATCGTGGACGTCAGGCCGGGCGAGATCATCAAGGCGTACCGTGATGATCTCAGCAATCTCGCGTTTGTTAGGTTGCCAGGTTGGAAGCTTGTGAATACGGCCCAGAAACGGATAGATAAGAAAGCCGGTGGTAAATGTTGAGGCGGCAGGAAGGGAGGCCAAGATATCAACATTTTCCGGGGCCAGACCGATTTCCTCCCATGTCTCTCGTAAGGCAGTTTGTTGTAATGATTGATCGCGCGGATCGCGCTTACCGCCGGGCAGGGCTAACTGCCCGCCGTAAACGCCCCCTTGACTACGACGAATCAGAACAAGCCGCACTGCTCCATCCTCACCACGATAGACAGGGATAAGCGTAGCCGCTTCAATATAAGGTTGGGGGGGATTCGACACAAAGAGTGCCTTTCTGAATTAGTTTTTTGGTTAGCCCCGTATCAGATAGACCTTAACGAAGCTGCTCTTCAATTGATTGGCTAAATCTGGCAGAGCCTCAGTTTGGTTATCTACAGCAGCCGTACGAAGCGACTCCAGATTGGCCCGGATGGTCTGAATTTCGGCATCGTTGGCTTCAGCCTCGACTTGCTTCAAGGCGGTATCGGCAGCGGTGTAGGCGGTCAATACCCCTTGAGCGTCTTTCTCGGTGGCGGCCTCCAGAGCAACTTCCATCACATCGTGAAAATCGACCAAAGCCACAGCCAGCATGGAGAAGCCGTTGCGCTTGAAGATATCTTGAAAGACGGGCCGTACCCCTTCCAGCGCTATGTGGGCCTTCTGTAAATCACCGTTGTAAACGTTTTCATCCACACCCGCCATAATCTGGGCTACATTCTCCAAGTCAGTCTCGAAACGATCATCTCCGCGTAAAGCATAGGGTTGGTAG
>JAGRBY010001122.1 GCA_020433835.1 Anaerolineae bacterium
TCCGAAGACTCCGCGCCGTATGAATCCTTACTTCGTTAGCTGGCTTGCTCCATAACTGAGCAACTCGCATCACAGGAGGTGAATTATAAGTTTTGGGCCAATGTATAGATGAAATAATCCAACCCTACTGTAAATTGAACCAAGAAAAAATTTTAACCTCAAGGAGCATATCATGTATTCGAGTCGGAAATTTGCAAGTTACTTACTATTGATAACCATCCTGCTGTCGGGCCTAGTCATAAGTGCCACTACAGCATCAGCCAGCAAATCAAAAGATGATACCATCGCTACAAATTTCGATAGCAGTTGGGCTGTTTATACCGATTCCCGTTTTGACTTTAGTATAAAATATCCATCTGATTGGAATATCACTCCACGTGACGATTCACATGGTGTTGGAGCCACACTAACTTTTAGCCAAAGCGCCCCTTCTACTGTTGATAACCAAACCGATTTACACAATACATTACCCAAAATACAGGTCGGAATGTATTTAATCGCTTGGTCGGACGAGCACTCTCTAAAAGAGTGGACAGATCAGTATAATGAATTAGGCGAAGTACCTGGTGTTGATGAAATCAATATCACCCAGACACACTACATTAAAGTCAATAGGCTAGATGCCTTATACGAAATCGGTCAAGGGGAACACACTTTTCGATATGTTAACATCCCTAGAAATGAAATAGTTTGGTTCATTTGGTCTAATGTTGAAGAAGATGAGGATATTGCAATTTATGAAAACCTCGTAAATTCTCTAAGGTTTGGAAAAGGTACCCCCAACACGCTTCAAGAGGTATATGGATCGAGCTTCCAGCCTCTTTCCTTGAATGGTTTTCCTGATATACCAAATGAAAGTGCCTCATCCCAACAACTTCAGCCCTTCATACTGCCGCTAGCCATAAGCTCCTCTTGGCGTTCTCCTTTTAATGGAGGGCCTTACAATACAAGATGTGATTCTGCATTTCATAGCGGATCGTCTAATTTTGCCATAGATATCCCAAGAGCTACAGGGTCGGTTGTAGTAGGTTCAAATACAGGAGCCGTTACTTATGCACAGTGGCATAGTCAGTACGGAAACTTAGTCAAAGCTCAAACAAGTAATTATGAAGCTTACTACGCTCATCTGGATAGCATTGATTGGTGGAGCCTTAATGCAAATGGATGGGCAGTAGCCAAACATGGTAGCGTAGGGACGGTGGGATGTACAGGGCAATGTACCGGTCCTCATCTCCATTTTCATGTACGCGATGTAAACAATAATACGGCTGTAGATCTAACGGGAATGACAATCTTCACCCCTACAGCGGGATTATATCCAGAATCAGGTAATCCTTGCGGCACAATCCGATATTAGTGTTCAAAACTTTATTGAGCAACCAACTAAAGGGCAGGGAATTGTTTTGCCCTTTAGTACATTCTTTATTGTTTTGGACCAATTTGATGGCTGAGTTTGGGAAACTAGCAAAGACCAATTCTCAAATACGCAAGGTGAATTATGAAGGCAAGATTTTTTATTCTAATGTTTAGCGTCCTTACTTTGTTTGCTGCCAATTGTCAACCCCAAATCTTACCAAGCGAAACAGTCACTGGCTCTGCAACCATCATCGCGCTATCAAGTCCAACGGTTACTACTATTCCTCTCCCTTCTTCTACTTTATATCCTTCTCCTTCACCCACTTTTTATGCTTCGCCACCCCCTGTGCCTACCTTTACTCCGATACCCACTTCCACCTTCACCCCCACTCCTATCCCTTTACCCACTTCAGCAACTTTGCCACAAGGAGCACCCATCATTTTTTTATACACGAACAACTACCTATCACGAACCGATAGAGATGGGAGCGAGATTGAGCTTATTACAAACTCAATAGAACCTGTCGGTGAGCAAGTGTGGTTGACTTTTGTTGCTTTACCACCACAGGTTTCCCCTGATGGGCAATGGCTCATCATCTACAATGGAAGAGGACGTTGGCAATTACTAGATTTAACCAGATGGGAAGTAAGGAGTGCTGGGCAAGGTCAACCGCGGCTCTCGCCCACATGGTCGCCAGACAGCCAAAGCTTTGCCTATCTGGCGAATAACCAGC
>JAGRBY010001123.1 GCA_020433835.1 Anaerolineae bacterium
GTTTTTATAAAAAATCTTCGTGTTCTTTGCGTCTTTGCGGTTCAATTAGGTTGTTTGGCCTAAAGGTGGCAACTTGGATTAAATAACTTTATCTCTTTGATGAACCGGCTTCGGCCATTTTTAAGACCGCGTTGGCGGCTACTTCGTCGGTAATGAGACAATCGATGACGCCCAGCCGTAACGCGCCCAGAATTGCCGCTGCTTTGTCAAGACCACCGCCAACACCAATAACGTACGGTGTTTGGCGTAACGTATCCAAGCTCACGCCAATCAAGCGGTTATGGAGTTCAAGCGGCAGCACCCGGCCATGCAAATCGAAGTGATACGAGCAGATATCACCTACGCCGCCCTGGCGAATAATTTCGCGTAGCTCTCTCTCGGTAATATAACCGGCCAGCAAAAAGCTCGATAAACCGGGCGATAGACTGCCGATGCCCACCAGCGCCATATTGAGGTTTTCCATAAGATCCATCTTTTCACGAATAGATCGATCTTTAAGCAGAACATGACGTGTCTGGGCACTTTCTACCAGAAGAGGGGCCGGCAGGTATTTGTATTGGCCGCCTAACGTTTGGGCTAACCAGCGGGTAAGATCAGGGCCGTCGATCATTGGGTTAACCGATCCGACTGTGCCGGTGAGCTGTACAACAGTAACCTTCTTTTTTCGAGCCGCTCGCAACGCGTTAACAACCTGATAAACGCCCGTGTTCCAGGAGATGCCCAAGATCATGTCATCTTCGAGCATTTCTTCCAGATGCCGGGCGGCGATAACCCCCAAACGTTCTACCAGTTGAGCGTAGCCGATTTCGCCGGTTTTCAGCAGTCGAACATCCTTTAAGCCGAAATAATCCTTCAGCGTTTGTTTGAGGAGCGTGTTTTTATCCACCGGATGGTGAATGATTATTTCTACAACCCCTTCCTGTCGCCCTTCAGACAGCAAGCGCGACACTTGCGGACGCGAGATATCGAGCTGTTTGGCAATTTCGGCCTGGGTCATGTTCTTTTCATAATATAGTGTTGCTACTTTGGCGAGTAAGGCTCTTCTTTCGCTGGATAGGTGTGTCATAGTTTAGGCTGGATTAGAAATCAAAGAATTTTTGGTTAGAGCCGGCGGCTTTGGCCGCTTTCGTCACTTCTGCTAACGGATGGCCTAACGAGGCTTCAATTGCCGCCGCTATGGCCCCTTCCACAAGGGGCGCATCGCACAAACTTACCCGGCTTTGCTGCTCCAGGGTTAACATCTCGATGGCGATGTGCGTGCTGAGTAAGGCGCTGCCCAGATCGAACAGAATTAAAACTCCATCCGCTGTGTAGGCATCTTGGATGGCTTGATAGATACGCTCGGCATTGGTGCCGGTTGTTTCGTTATCGACCCCTCCGGCTGTGGTGATTTTGACGCGATTATGCGCCATTTGCAGCGCCATTTCTTGAAGCCCTACAGCTAATAAATGATTGTGCGAAACAATGACAATACCAACCATTAGCTCTCTCAATAGCCTTTGAGCTTACGATTTACAACGATCGCAGCAAACAAGATGAGTAACGCGCCACCCGAGTACAGCAACCCGGTGAGAACACCCTGCATCACGTTGTCTTCCAGGGCGATGCGGTATCCCATTGAAATGCCGAAAAGCAGCGCGACGCTAATCATGATTGCCCAGCCAACTTTTCTTAACAGCGCTTGGCGCTGTTGTAAAATGTCATTTTGCTCTTTGTACTTTGGGCGACGTTTAGCCATAATGTATTCCCTCCGTAGAAGCTATAGTTAGTTGATCATTTGCAAACGATCGATGCTCAATCGCTTGCGAATAATCAATTAATGAACATCAGAACAATCAGGGCAGTTTTTAACCTCGGTAACTTGCCAGGTGACTTTTTCGGTCACCTTTTCGGGTGGCCCTGGCACAAAACCGGTTTGACCGCATAAACAGGCGTACCACCCTATTTCAACCTGCTGCCAATCGATACGGTGATCGAGTGCCATCAGCTCAACATCCATGCCCCAGCGGGCGTTGGTGATGAGGCGACGGCAGCCGAGCGTGCGCAGTCGAGAAGCATATGTTTTCAACTGGGTGCAGTGCCGCAT
>JAGRBY010001124.1 GCA_020433835.1 Anaerolineae bacterium
TCAAGGCCTATCCCGATTTCAACGCCCGGCTCGACGCCGAGCAGCAGCGGATCGTGCGCCATCGCCATTACCACATCGGCATCGCAACCGCTATTCCCGAGGGATTGCTGGTGCCGGTCATCCGCCACGCCGATCAAGCCAGCCTGCGCCAATTGGCCCAAGAACTAACCCGGCTGGCCGATCTGGCCCGCGACCGCAAGTTGAGCGCCGGCGAACTCTCCGGCAGCACCTTCTCGATCACCAACTTCGGCAGCGCGGGCGGCGAACAAGGCACGCCCATCATCAACCCACCGGAGGTCGCGATTTTAGGCTGCGGGCGCATCGAACCCAAGCCGGTGGTCGTTAAAGGCAAAGTTAAGGTGCGCCCGGTGCTGCCGCTGTCGCTCAGTTTCGACCATCGGCTGCTCGATGGGGTGGCGGCGGCCCAATTTCTCAGTCACCTCAAAACGCTGCTCAACAAACCCAAACTGCTGATGCTGGATTTATAGATGGTTGTGGGAGATGTCGCCACTGCTGTCGATGTCATTGTCCTTGGAGCCGGGCCGGCCGGTTATACCGCCGCCATCCGGGCCGCGCAGCTTGGTAAGGATGTGGTTATGATCGATCCCCAGCCGGTGGGTGGAACCTGCCTGAATGAAGGCTGTCATCCGGCTGATCACCTTCTCGCCGCGGCTCGGCGTCACCAGGTGATTGATTGGGGTACGATACAGCGTAAAAAAACAGAGGGAATCGACGCGCACCGGCACCAGATCGAACGGCGATTAGAGCATCACGGCGTCGCTGTGGCTCAGGGCAAAGGCTGGTTCATCAACGCCACCACAATGCGGGTCGAGGGGCAATACGGCGCACTCAAATTTATCTTCGATGAGGCGGTCATCGCTACCGGAGGCAAACCCGCCGCGCTCAATGCGCTGCCGTTCGATGGTGAGCAGATTCTTACCCCGGCTCAGGCCCTTGCGCTCGAGCATTTGCCGTCCAGCATCGCCATCATCGGCGCGGACTACATCGCGGCGGAGTTGGCGACGCTCTTCATTACCCTGGCGGTACCGACCCAACTTCTCATTCCAGCTGGTCATCGGCTGCTGGCCGAATTCGATCCGGTGGCCGGCCAGCGCATCGAAACGCAGCTAGAGCAGCAGGGCGTCGAAATAAAACGTGACGTAAACATCTTACAAGGCTTCGCCATCGGAACCGACACGGTCGTTGTCTCAGCAGGCATCGAGCCAAATACAGCCAACCTGCATCTCGAAGCCGCCGACGTAGTCACCGACAAGCACGGCTTCATTCCGGTCAATGATCGCATGCAAACCAGCCAACCTGCGATCTATGCCGCCGGAGACGTTACGGGCGGGCCGCCATTGGCTGCACTGGCGATCAAACAGGGTCGCCTCGCGGCGGAGGCTATCGCCGGACGGCCGGTGCAGTATGCGCCGCAAGCCATTCCACTGGTCGTCCGCACCGATCCCCAAATCGCTGCCGTCGGCCTCACTGCGGCCCAAGCCGAAACGCTGGGCTACGAGGTCATCGCGACTCAAATGCCCATCAACTCCGGGTCATATCCCGCCCTCCTTGACGCATCGGATGGCCTTGCCCTCATCGTGGCCGAAAAAGAAAGCGGGCTTCTGCTCGGTTTGACGCTGGTCTGTCCCCACGCCAAAGAACTCATCAGCGAAGCGGCCCTGGCTATCGAGCTGGGCGCTTCGCTGATTGACTTAGCCGAGACGATCCATCCCTACCCCAGTTTAAGTCAGGTTATCCAGCACGTTGCGGAGATGGCGTTGGAACACTGAATCACTGAGGGTCAGTGAAACCACTGAGGGCCAAACCAAAACAACTTTTTGTTATGCTGCCAAAATCAAATCTTAGAATGGCCCGTGCCAGTTCTCCGAACCATGGGGAGGCTCTGGGAAAATGGTCAGGATCAGGCTAAAAAAAATCTCGTCACCTAACCGGGGGTGGCTACCAACTTGGCTAGTTTATTTTGCGCGTTTTGATTTAAATCCTATCCAAAAAATTAGCCTAACCTCTCATCCTTGACTATAATAGAAGTTTGTACTATTTTTGAAAGACCACATCAGACATAAC
>JAGRBY010001125.1 GCA_020433835.1 Anaerolineae bacterium
TGGGGTCGTTGGGGTCAACGCCGGTCATGGCGTTGAGCAGGATGGCGACGTCCGTCACTGAGCGACCCATCGGGCCGGGGGTATCCAGGTTGGCTCCCAGCGGTACGACGTAATCCCGGCTAATCAGACCCTGGCTGGGGCGCATTCCGACCAGGCTGTTGACTCGGGAAGGTTGAATGAGTGAACCGGAGGTCTCGGAGCCAACGCTGACCGTGGTCAGGTTAGCCGCCGCAGAGACCGCCGAGCCGCTGCTGGAGCCGAGCGGATCGAACGGGCCATAAGGGTGGCGCGTTTGACCGCCAACGGCGCTGAAACCGCTGGGCATGCAGGGGTCCATATAATTGGCCCACTCCGACAGGTTGGCTTTGCCCATAATAATCCCGCCCGCCGTGCGGATTTGCTGTACCAGGAACGCATCCCGGTCGGCCACCCAATCCTGCATAGCGGCGGCTCCGGCGGTGGTGTGCAGTTGGTCGCCGGTGGCGATGTTATCCTTTAAGAGAACGGGAATACCGTGCAGCGGCCCCTGAACGGTTCCGGCAGCCCGCTCTTCATCCAGGGCGCGGGCGATGTCCAGCGCCTCGGGGTTCAGTTCCATCACCGAGTTCAATTTGTCGATGTCGTAGCGTTGGATGCGATCCACATAGTAGATGACCAGTTCTTCCGAGGTCAGGTCGCCGGCATCGAGCAGGGTTTGCAGTTCCGGGATGGTTTTACCCAAAACCAAAGCGTCCAGTTCCGCCGTTCGCTCCGGCGTCAGGTCGGCCAGGGCGGTTTCAAAGGGGCTGAGGTCGCGGGCCTGCTTGCTGCTGTAGTCCGGCTCGGCCAGGGGGAATTCTCGGGTGCCGTCGACTGCATCCAGGCAGTCGGCGACAACGATCGGCAGCACGGTTTCTTCGAAAAATTTCCCGGCCTGTTGAAGGTGGGGATAATCGGCAATATCGGGCATCGGCGTGGTGGGTGTGGTCACTTCATCCTCCGAGGTTGTATCGGTTGTTGCGGCTTCTGCCAGCGTGGGAATCCACAGCTTTTGGCCGGGTACAATGAGATTGGGGTTTTGGATGACGGTAAAGGTGTCATCTTCGTCGGCTTTGGCGTTGGTGGCATCGACGATGCCGGGGTAAAACGAGCCGTCGCCGTAAGCCGTTTCGGCGATTTTGTTGAGCGTATCGCCGGGTTGAATAATGTACTCCTCGCCTTCGGGCGCTTGGGCCAGGGCGGTGGATAGGCTCGAAATGAGCAGTACTATTGTGAGTATAAGGGTTAATCGCTTCATTTTATCGCTCTTTCGTGATATAATTCTTCCATAAATTCAAATCGTTGAGAGGCAGTTGATTTATGGTTACAACCTACCGCTTACGCGCTGATGAATTAGACTCTGACTTTATTGAGGCTTTAAAGACGTTGTTCAAAGATAAAGAAATCGAGATCATCGTTAGTGAAGTTGACGAGACGGCTTACCTGTTTCAATCAGAAGCTAACAAAAAACGACTATTGCAGGCCGTCCAAAATATTAATACCCAACAAAACCTGGTAGAAGTGTCGTTAGATGACCTGCAATGAAAAAACGAGTCATCTTTGAAGCCAGCGCCTTCGAAGATTTTTCGGACTGGGCCACTTAGGACAAAAAGATATACGCCAAAATTGTCACCTTGATCACCGATATCCAACGCAACCCCTTTAGCGGTTTAGGGAAGCCTGAACCACTGCGTCACGAACTGGCCGGATTTTGGTCCCGCCGCATCGACCGCGAGCATCGTCTGGTTTACAAAGTGACCGACTCCGCTATTATTGTTGCCTCTTGTAAATATCATTACGATTGATGCGTTCTCCTTTTTTCTTTGACTGTACTTTTCCTATTTTGGATTATGAACTACTGAAATTATCTTACCCCGCAGCGATTGAACCGCCTGGCGTAGCGCCGCCACCGGCTCGACTTCGGCCAGGGCGAATCGTGAAATAGATAATCTTTGACAACCGGGTCTATCCAATGAGCAAACATTCTAGCTCCTTTCAGGCTTTAACTAACGGTGATCGTGTCATTTCATCGCGTTTCGTGGCTGGAGGCGGAGAATTCCATCG
>JAGRBY010001126.1 GCA_020433835.1 Anaerolineae bacterium
GCAAGAAAAACCCTTCCGATGTCGTCGATACCGTCAGAGCTTTTGTAGAGCACGAACTCATGCTCCCCCCTGCGGCGCGGCTGCCCCATACGCCCCATCTGGCCGAACTACTGCGGCAGTGGGACGAGATTGATTTTATGCGCTCGCAGGCTGAGCATAAACGGTCTGTAGCGGCCGATGACATCCAAAAACTGGATGAGCACATTCGCCAAGTGGTGCGCCATATCCACCGCGTCGTAGTCGCTCTCATGTTCAGAACCCCGGCGCAGGCCACCCGCTGGGGCTTTCGATACAAGAAGAAAACCGGCAATATCCTGCTGCCTGAAACGCGCCAACAGCACCTTTCGCTCTTAGAATGCTATATCACCTACGAACAGAGTATCCCCACCACAGAACGGCTGCCGCAGCCGCCGTTAGCCGAGGTCGTGGCCGTGTACGAGGCGTTGGAAGAGCAACTGCACAACCGGCGCATGGGCAAAAGTCGGCGTAAGCGGGCCGTCGCTGCCGGTCGGCCCATCATCGAAGCCATGCATTTTTATTTGCAAACGGCGGTTAGCCACTTACTCACCTTTCAGTTTAAGGGTTCGCTAACAACGGATCTGCGCGAATGGGGCTATGATGTTAAGCGCTCTTCGGCCAAACGCCGCCCCAACCCGGCAGTCTGGCAGACCGAGGAGGAAGCGCTTTAGAATGTTTGCTCATAACCGGCAACTGAAGGTTTCATGCCCGATTTTGCTTGAAACCAGGGCTGTGTACTGATCAAGCAGCTCTGCCCACAATCGTGGTCAAGAAAAATTAGACAGGATTAACAGGATTTACCTGAATTAGAAGTGATAAAATCGTGATAATCATGTCAATCCTGTCGATTATTTTGTCTCTCTTCCGCCGTTCTCACGTCTCCACGGTTTTATATTATCGAAAACAGGCAATAATCCAGCCTCATGCAGCGGTTACCTCGTTACTCGTCACGTAAAAGCTCGATGGCCCGTAACTGATTTACCAACGATGACGCCGCCACCGATGTAACGACCGTCGCCGCCAAAACCGAGAGCACCACCGTACTCAGCGACCCCAAAGGCACAAGGTACGGCGGGTCGAGGACGAACAAGGGGCGGAGGACATTGATAAGGTAGAAAGCCATCACCAGCCCCACCGGAACACCCACCACACAGCCCGCCACCGCCGCCGTACTCGCCTCGGCCCCAATCAGCGTTCGAATGGCTCTCGGCTGCAAACCCTGCGCCCGCAGCGTAACGTACTCGCGCCGCCGCTGCAACAACAGACCAAAGACGAAGATGGCAATGGCCACCGTCCCCATCACCAACGCATAGCCGGAATCAATCTTGAGCAGGCCGTTGATGTTGAGCGCCGCCAGACTTGACTGGTCTTTAGCCAGCGCCGTCAGCCGGGTATCGACCTGATACGCAGCGTCGGCCCCAGGGTTACTGCGAAGCGTTTTAGCCACCCGCTCAGGCGCGGCATCGGAAGGGTCATGGGTTTGCGCCAGATAGAAGGCCGGGGCCGTTGAGGCGACCGAGGCCGCGTGGCGGTTGATATGCATCAGGGCATCAGCCCCGTCGGGAAAGCCCGGCAGCCGTTCGAACAAGCCCGCCACTTCCATCTCGATTTCAACCTGATCGCCTGTGCCGCGTGCCAGCAAAACCCAGAGCGGGTCTCCCACCTGCGCTTGCAGAAAAGCGGCCATATCCGCACTGAGCAGAACGGCATCGGGCTTGGCGGCGAGTAGGTTCAAGGCGCTGTCGGCTGACCCGCTTGAAAAATGGGCGTCATCAAGCGGCGCGACTCGGGCATAGGTCTCCGGGTCGAGCGCCGCCATAGTGGCGATATCGGACGTACGGTGCGAGCGGAGGATGACGTTGTGAACGCCATAAACCACCGGCGTCACGGCGTCGATGCCTTCGACGGCAAAGGGCGCGGCGGTCGCGGCGCTATACAAGCGCTTGTTGGCCGGACTGGGCGTAATTTTGAGGTCGGAGCCGACAATATAACGGGCGTCGGCGGCCTTGGCCCCATTGTACGAGGCGGTGAAAACGGCCAGGCTGGTGCCCAGCGCCACAATC
>JAGRBY010001127.1 GCA_020433835.1 Anaerolineae bacterium
CCTCCAAATATTCCGTCACTTTGGCGGCGTTGACAACACTCTTCCCATTTCCCCACCCCCATTGGGTCCCCGTCGAGTCATCCGAGCCGCCAGAGGTAAAAACCGGCCCTAATTTCGCCTTGTCAGGTTCGCCCTGGTGAAATACGTCATCGCGTTGGACTGTTTTTATAAAATCATCACTATATTGGAAGTTGTACATTTTGGCATAGTAAGGATCGCTCGGATCAATGACATTGCGAATACTTTGGGTTCCTGGATCACCTTCAAAAACATAAGCTAGAGCACTCGAAAAAACAACATAATTACCATAAACTACCGGCCACCAGGCCTGGTAACCATCTCCCGGCATTTTGTTCGATTTCCATAAGAGCGCCCCATTATTAGCATCTAACGCATAGCCGTAGTTATCATTAGACGCAAAAAATACTTTGCCATCTTTGTAAGCAGCCGAATAGAGAATAGGCCCTAACGGCTGTGACGATTTTGAGGGGTATTGCCAAAGCAGGCTGCCAGTATCTTTGTTGAGGGCATAGAAATAGCCATCTCGGCTTCCCAGCAATACTTTGCCATCAACTACTAGGGGGTTGGTACTGAAGCCAGCTTTGGCGCCTTCAAAAGTCCAAATCAGGCTGCCGGTATCAGCGTTAAGGGCATAGACCCGTTTATCAAAGCTGCCCACATACAACACCCCTTCAAAGACGGTGGGCGAGTGACCCATCGGCATCTCGGTATCAAATCGCCAGACTTCATTACCAGTAGCGGTATCAAGGGCATATACCCCTCGCGCTGTGGAGACATAAACTTTGTCTCTGGCGGTAATGAGTTGAACGTGCTGACCAATGTAAGCCTCTATCGGACGATACCACTGTACGCCAAAATCACTCAGGGTGCTGGGATCAACGCCCTCGGGTACCCAAGAAGTGCGTTGTGGGTTGGCCCCCGCCATTGACCAACTGATTTCGGCATTAGCGCTTTGCTGATAGTTATCATAATTTAAATCACCAAGACTTGACTCACCTTCTGTAAATACGGACGAACGAGCATAGATATTAAAGGGATTGATCAAAAGAAGGCTCAGCAGCAGAATCAAAGCAATTAATCGTCGCTCCATCGTGTTAATCCTCCAATGAAAGATGGTTGAAAATATAAGCCGAGGTGATTACTATACAGATCTAATGTATTTGCAATAAATTTTTCTTAGAAATTCATAAAAAGAGAGCCAAATTCACATATCTCTAAAGAGTGTATGGGCAACGGATCAAATTGTAAACCGTAAAATATTCTTGTTCTTTACCCAGATCTTGTATTTTTAAAGGTGAAAGCACTTGGTAAATCCGGTATTTTCTACGGGGTATGCGTTTCTAACTTTTTTTTTATTATCTTCCTACAGCTTTATCACAAATTCCATTTATAATTTTTTATGGTTAATAATGCTCATAATTTCCTACAGCTTTCCGAAATTTATGAAAAACTTTACTTGTGGGGTCGTTTGTCACGAAAACAGCAAATATTTACTTGAAAGGACTGGCTGTATGCATCATAAATAACCCACTAGTCAACAACAAGTTGTAGCAACTCAAATTTCTTGGTTACTACAATTTGGTAAGTTATCATCATTATTATTCTACCCAAAATGCTTAATAAGCTGGCTGAAAATGATGAGCGACAATTCAAAACCTTAACTGGATTATCTATGGGAGCGTAAAAATATAACTTCCCGGACTATCGGGATGTAACCCGCATTCAGCGTGCGAAACCAGGTGATATGCGGGAAGTTAAAAATTTACAAACCATTAAGTCAGCCTTCTATAAGTTATGACCATGTTCAGCACGTTTTACCCAAGCGAAGTATGAATGTTGCAAAATAAACCGATCCCAAAAGTCCGGAGGCTGACAAAAAGCGCGCTTAAACACGCAGGGAGCGCTGGATCGGCTGGCAAGTTTTGCCCAAACGCCAGTTCGAAAGTGTCGAGGAGCTACAATCCGCCTTTGCCGCCATCACCGAGTTATTCATTGATGCCACCGAAAGACCACATCATCGGCCCCAGAACGACTACGCTTAAAAAGCAACGTTTAATG
>JAGRBY010001128.1 GCA_020433835.1 Anaerolineae bacterium
CGTCCGCATCGCCCGCCTCATCGCCATGCAGAACGTCGATCCCGCCTCGGTGCTGGCCATTACCTTCACCAACAAAGCCGCCGAAGAAATGGCGGGTCGATTAGCCGGTCTGCTCGGCCACAAGACCGCCGGGCAGATCGTCATCAAGACCTTTCACGCTTTCGGTGCGATGCTGCTGCGCCAGGCGGGTGATCGCCTCGGCCTGTCGCCCCACTTTGCCATTGCCGCCGAAGCCGACCAGCAGACCGTCCTCAAGGCGTGCTATCCGCAGGCCGGTAGCCGCGAGATTAATGATTGGTTGGCGGCCATCTCTGCCGCCAAAAGCCAAGCCCTGACGCCCGACGAAACTGAGGGCGATTTCGCCGATATCTACCGTACCTATGAAACGGCGCTGCACAAAAACGCCCTGGTCGATTTTGACGACCTGGTATTGAAGGCGGTGCAGCTTTTGGAGCAGCATCACGACCTGCAAGCCGCCTATCGCCAACGCTTCCATTGGCTGTCGGTCGATGAGTTCCAGGATGTCAACGCGGTTCAGTATCGGCTGCTGCAACAGCTCATCGGCCCCGAGACCAGCGTTTGTCTCATCGGCGACCCCGATCAGGCCATTTACGGCTTTCGGGGGGCAACCCCGCGCTTCTTTGCCCAGTTTGTCCGCGATTATGCGCCGGTTGAAACGCTGCATCTCAGCCAAAACTACCGATCCACCCAGCTTATCCTCGATGCCTCCGTCCAGGTCATCGAAAAGAGCGCCGCGTCGGAGCGGGTCAGAATTTTTTCCGAAATACTCGACCCCACCCGCCTCACCCTTTACCAGGCCCCTACCGAAGCCGCCGAGGCGGAATACGTTGTCCACACCATCGAAAAAATGATCGGCGGCACCAGCTACTTTTCACTCGACTCGGCCAGGGTGGATGATGACGGGGTAGCCGGGTTATCCTTTGCCGATTTCGCCATCCTCTACCGCCTCAGCGCCCAAAGCCGCTCACTGGTTGAAGCGTTTGAGCGTTCCGGCATCCCGTATCAAACTGTGGGCCAAACGCCGCTGGTCGAATACAAAGATGTGCGGTTGGTGCTGGCCTGTCTGTGGTATCTGTTCAACCCGGCCCATCGGTTTTATCTGGATGAACATTTTTCGAAAATGAATGCCTCGGCGCTGGCCGCGCTGCTGTCCGATCTGGTCGCGAGCGGGTTGCGCCCGCTGCCGGAACTAATCGATCTCATCCAACACGAATTGATGGCCCGTGCCCTGCTGCCCGGCAGCGATAGCAGCCACGCCCGCATCCAACAACTGCGCCGCCGCTCTGTGCTCTTCGACCGGCGGTTGGGCGACTTTTTAGAGGCGGTGCTGCTCCAAAATGAAACCGATTTCTACGATCCCCGCGCCGACCGGGTTACCTTGATGAGCCTGCACGCCGCCAAAGGGCTAGAGTTCCCGGTCGTTTTCATCGTCGGCTGCGAGTCCGAACTGCTGCCTTATCATCGCGCCGGAGAAGCCCCCGACCTTGAAGAAGAGCGCCGCCTCTTCTACGTGGGGATGACTCGCGCCCAGCAGCGGCTTATTTTAACCCGCGCCAAAAGTCGTGTCCTTTTCGGGCAGCGCATGGAGAATCCCCCGTCACCTTTTCTGGACGACATCGAACAGGCGCTTAAAGAAATCGAGCAGGCCCGCTATCGTAAGCCTATAAAGGAAGGGCCGGAGCACGTGCAGCTAAAATTATTTTAATGGCTTGGCCCAACTTGCCCTCTCCCTCCACCATGTCATTTCGACCAACGGGAGAAATCCCCGACCAACATCGGGGTCAAGTTAGGTTGATGGGAGCCGCCCGCTACAACGAATGTCATTTCGACCAACGGGAGAAATCCCCGACCAGCATCGGGGGCCAGTGAGGCCGGTGGGAGTCACCTGCTACCCCGCCGTTGCCCCTTATGCCAACCCACCTTGCCTGTGGCCCGGCGTGCAGAGAGATTTCTCACTCCGTTCGCAATGACACAGCAACGAATGTCATTTCGACCAACGGGAGAAATCCCCGACCAGCATCGGGGTCAAGTTAGGTTGATGGGAGCCGCCCGCTA
>JAGRBY010001129.1 GCA_020433835.1 Anaerolineae bacterium
AAGCTCATGGATGAACTGTTGGCCCGCATACGCTCAGATGGCCCGCTACGATCCCGAGATGTAGCAACAAACACGACAAAACGGGCAGGCTGGTGGGACTGGAAGCCCGCTAAAAAAGCGCTTGAACAGCTGTATATGGAAGGTGACCTGATGGTCAGCGACCGCGAAGGTTTCCAAAAAACCTATGACCTGACCGAGCGGGTGCTGCCATCTCACGTCAATTCACAAATGCCCAGCATGGAAGAATTTGCGGCGCACATTGTCGATCAACAGTTACGCTGCCATGGCTTTGCTTCACTCAAAGGGCTGACCTATCAGCGCCGAAACACTGAACTACGCAAAGCTGTGAAAGCCCTGGTAAGCGAAAGATTGGCCCAGCGCACTTTAGAACAGGTACAAGTGAACAGTGGTGAGAAATTCATATTGGAAACGGGTGCGCTCGAACGCCCTCTTCCCAGGCTGAGCAACCGTCTATTGATTCTTTCGCCATTCGACAACAGTGTCATTCAGCGCGAACGGCTCAAAGCACTGTTTCAGTACGATTATCAAATAGAATGTTATGTACCCGCCGCCAAACGTCAGTATGGCTACTTTTGCCTACCGCTACTTTACCGAGATGAATTTATCGGGCGGATGGATTGTAAAGCCCATCGAAAAACCAGCCATTTGGAGATCAAGTCACTGTATTTTGAACAACACAATTTTGATGAAGATTTAGTCATTACGGCATTTGTAGATGCCATCACAAAATTCTGTCATTTTCAAAAATGTGACTCGGTGTCCTTGACCAAGGTCCACCCAGAACAGTTAACCAAGCGTTTTCGCAATGCGCTAAAACCTCTAGGATGACACCTTAAGCCGGATGCAGCATGATTGTTGCGGACATTCCTGACCAGGTCAACCCAATACTTGCCACCTTATGAGTTGCTCTATCCTTTTGGATGGCAGGCGCTTGTCCTGAACCATGAAGAGTCTCCTGAACAAGCTGTCAAACTATCCTGCGTGGCCCCATTGCAAGATCCAGCGCTGTGGTAACCATCTGCTACCACTGGTTTTGGAACAGTTTCTTAACCACTTCGGTGTGATTCTTTAATAGACACATAATTTGCACAAGGAGGCTGATCACACATAAGTTTATGACGCAGTAAAATTTTATTAACCATCTGATTTTGAAACTTCTTATCAGGAGATTGTTGGGATGAAATGTTTAGGACTAACCAAGAAAAAGGAACGCTGTAAAAATAACGCACGTTTTTTTTTACTTTATCTTTTACTGTAGACATCATCGATATCAAGCACTATCTGTATTTTTATTTTTATCAACACTGCTAGGTCTTTATGCTGGAATTTGGCAGGATGCTGTAACGCCACTGTTTGAAGTAGTTGAAACAGATCAAGATAGCCAAGAAAAAAATTTTGAAACAAGAGAAATCGATCTGAAAGGGATACTTACTGATTTAACCCGCAGTAAGCTGCAGGGTAAATTAGACGCACTTCAAACTCGCGGTTACAAATTTCTCTGGGTAGGATGGTGTTGTACTCAATCAGGCAATCTTAAAAACTCCAAAAATTTCAGCAATAAAATATGGGCTTTATTGCACTTGGAAAATAATTGGCAAAACAAGAATGAAGGCCGGGCTGTTATTTATGGGAAAACATATGGAAAACTGAGCGTTGTGTATGATACCGGGAAACAAAAAACAAATGCTGAATTAGTCAGCGAAAAACGTAGAAAGGGCTATCATGCTTTAAATCCTGTGAAAGTTATTGATGCTCTGGAAAACGGTTTATAAATCACTCTAGCAGGCCCTTGGCAATCAGCCCGAACTTGGCCGTGCCAGGATCGGGCCGGTCGTCAAGGGCTGATCTATAGTGAGCCTGCTCGAACGTCAACGCGTCAGAATCTGGTTGAACAAGACCTATGCCGAGTTGGATCGGGTGCTGCACCCGCCGGAGTCCCATTCTGTTCAGGGTTGATGAGGTGCACGAGGATTTCTAAATGTTCATTGGATTACTAATGCTGCTTGTGCCGCCGGTAATTTATTTTGCGACATACCCTGTCTCGAAG
>JAGRBY010000112.1 GCA_020433835.1 Anaerolineae bacterium
TATAGTTGTATTCTAACTTTTCAACTATAGCAAATCCAATCGATTATTTTCTTCAAGCCAATTCACGACTTTTTTCACATCTTGCGCCTTGTCTTTGTCAACAATGAGCAGCGCATCGCCCGTATCGACGATAATGAGATTATCAACCCCAACAACAGCAACCAGACGATCGCTATCGTTTCGAACCAGTGTATTTGTGGTATCAAACACGATGGTGTTTTCTTCTTTGAAAGCGTTCCCATCAGCATCTTTCGGGCTAACATCGTGAATAGCCGCCCAACTGCCAACATCATTCCAACCAAAATCGACAGGAATGACCGCTGTTTTCTTAGCCTGCTCCATAATACCAACATCGATACTTTTGGGTTTGATTTGCTCCCAAATAGGATCGATTGGCTCACCGGCGGACAAAGCTTGGCTAATCTGTACAAACTGCTGGCGCAAATCAGGCATATGCTCACTAAACGAGTCCATCAAGGTAGATATTTGCCAGATAAAGATGCCGCTGTTCCAGTAGTAATCACCGCTGGCAACAAAGGATTCGGCGGTGGCCAGGTCCGGTTTTTCCAGAAATTGGTCGATGTTGTAAACGGTGTGCTCGTTATAAGTACCAATCTCACTGCCACGTTTTACATAACCGTATCCGGTTTCCGGTTTATCGGGTGTAATGCCCAACGTAACAAGATAGCCCTCTTTGGCCGCCTCTTCCGCTGCTAACAACGCCTGACGAAACCCTTCTTCGTCAACAATAAAGTGGTCGGCGTGCAGCGAAGCCATAACCGCCTGCGGGTCAAGCCGCTCCATATGGAGTGCAGCCAAACCAATACAGGGGGCAGTATGTTTAGCGCTAGGTTCTTGAATAATGTTTTGTGCCGGAACATCAGGAACTTGCGATTTTATCAACGTGGCATATTCCTGATTAGAAGCAAAAAATGTATGTTCAACCGGAATAATAGACGAAATTCGGTCTACCGTGGCTTGAATCATACTTCTATCGCCCGTAAGGGGCAGAAGTTGTTTGGGTAAATCGGTTCTACTGCGAGGCCACAAACGGCTACCTACACCGCCCGCTAATATTAATGCAAACATGGTCTTGGTCCTTTTTGAATGTTCTGGTCTAAACTTATTTATCTATTGTGTAATCTATACCGGCTTCACGGGCAATCACATAATTCATACTGCCTACTTGTTTGACGATGCCCTTTAATTCCATTAGCGTTAGTGTACTCGCAACTTCCGAAGCTGATAACCCGGTCATTTGTCCTAATTCATCAATATGAACCGGCTCCCTCGACAATTGCTTTAACAAAGTTGCTTCAACAGCGTTTTCGGGAATAATTGCTCGGGCTTCAGTTTGTTGCGAAATCATTGTTAAATTCAGTTCTTCCAGAATATCTTCAACACTGGTGACAAGTTTGGCCCCATTTTGAATAAGAAAGTTAGATCCGCTGCCACTTTTGCGCAAAATACTGCCGGGCACCGCCATAACTTCTCGACCTTGCTCAAGCGCATAATCAACCGTAATGCGTGCTCCGCTTTTGTACCCCCCCTCAACAAATAAAACACCCAAACTCAAGCCGCTAATGATGCGATTTCGCCGAGGAAAGTTACGGCTTTCCGGCTTGGTACCTAAAGGATACTCAGAAATGAGAGCGCCATTGTCGATGATCGATTTGGCCAGCTTTTTGTTGTCATCCGGATAAATATAATCGACACTGCTGCCCAACACCGCGATGGTTCTACCGCCCTGCTCGACAGCCGTTGTGTGCGCTTGTGTATCGATACCGTAAGCCAGCCCGCTAACAATGGTTATGCCATTATCCACCAACCCCCTGACGAGTAACTGGGTCGATTCCTTACCGTATACAGAAGCATTACGGGTGCCAACAACGCCCAAAGACCACTCATCTTGAGGTGTCAACTGACCTTGGATATACAGTACGGGCGGGGGGTCGACGATAGTTTTGAGTAACTTTGGATAGTGGGAGCTTTCCCAGGTCAATACGTTCGTATTTAGTTTTTCCAATCGGGCCAGTTCTGCATCAAGATCAACACTTTGTCTCATCTGAACCAGGTTTTCAACCGATCGTTTGTCTAGCCCAATAGCCCGTAATTCACCGGGGTTAGCCTGCCAGGCAGCTTCGATGTGACCGTAATAGTCAAGCAAAGCGCGTAGCCGAACAGGACCGATGCCCGAAACCTTACTAAAGCCAATCCAGTAACGTAGTTTGTCTTCTTTCACAAGTTTTCCAGAGAATGCGAGTGTAGTGGTCGATAATTACTGAGAGTTACAATAAATTAGCATAGCATAGGCGTAGGAAAATTGTCAAGCAACGAAAAAGAACGCCGGTTGGCGTTCTATGTTGAGGTTTACTATACTTAGGGAAGAGGGGTTGTCAAATCAAACCGTCAAGAAGTTCAACAAAAACTTTTCCTGCGTCTAAATCAACCGATTTGATGACATCCGGTATAGCCGGCAGCAATATTTCTTTATCGTCGGCACTTTTGACGATATAAACGTCATTGGCTTTTGTTTCTATAATGTCAGAGATAATACCTAAGGTATCGCCTGCGGTTGTAACCACAGGCAATCCCATAATTTGGTATAAATAATAATCACCTTCCGGCAGAGGCATGGTTTCCTCAACCGGAACTTGTATGAATAGACCAACGAGCTGCTCAGCCTCAGTTCTATCATCAACCCCATTGAGTGTGAGCAGCACATTTTGTTTATGCCAGCGGGATTTTTTTATCTGGTAAGCATCGGCTTCCGATTCATTACCCACATAGACCTGCTGTGTGGTTTCGAATCTTTCCGGAAAATCGGTTAAAACGGCAACCGATATTTCACCCCGAATGCCATGCGCCCGAACAATTCGCCCAATGGCTATATAACGAAATTCAGGCTGTTGCAAGCCTGAACTTTGGTCTACCTTTATTTGGTTGTTATCATCGGCCGTTAAATTCAACGACTCGCGCACCTATACAATCTCCAAAGTAACGCGCTTACCTTCTTTAACAGCAGCTACCCGCAATAGAGTGCGCATCGCATTGGCAACACGGCCTTGCTTCCCAATAACGCGTCCCATATCCTCAGGTGTTACGCTGAGTTCGAAAATAGTGGCACTAGACCCCTCAATCTCGCGTACAATAACGGAGTCAGGATCATTCACAACAGCTTTTGCCATAAACTCGACAAGTTCCTTCATTGACGACATAATTTCCGGACCTCCCTTGTTGGCATGTGCAATTTGAGTAACAAGATGAAGTATTAAGTTTACAAATAAGGGCGGCGGTCCGTCTTGAAAACGTTATTCCGCCTCTCTCTCCATCAATTCGTTAGCCTAGCAGCCTCAGACGCTTAGTCTGCGACGGCCTCCGCTTCCTCATTGACCTCTTCCTTAACATTCTCTGTCTTTGATGGCACCTCCTCGTTTTTCTGCTGAGCCGTGACAGCATTGTCATTCGCTCCAGCCAACAACGACTCTAAGGCCTCTCCTTCTTTCAGGCGAGAGAGCTTATCCATCGTACCCGCGTTATTCAGAAGCTTTTTAACCACATCGGTAGGTTGAGCACCCACTGAGAGCCAATATAAGGCTCGATCTTCATGAATATTTACGGTTGTTGGTTCGGTGGTTGGGTTGTAAAAACCAATCGTCTCAATAAAACGACCGTCTCGCGATGTACGCGAGTCGGAAATAACCACTCGGTAACTCGGTTGTTTCTTGGCACCAGTACGGCGTAGGCGAATTTTTACCATAATAAACTGTTTCTACTTTCTAACTTTTGTATTTTTTGAATTATAACATACTTTGGGAAATTTTGCACGTAGCAAATTAGACCAGTTATTCTAACAAAATTAG
The DNA here is from genome assembly GCA_020433835.1 of Anaerolineae bacterium. The sequence goes on from JAGRBY010000112.1 coordinate 3,864, forward strand.
CGAAAACCACCAAACATGTTCATTAAATTTTGACGAGCCCGTGGATTCCGCAGTTTTTTCATCATTTTTTGCATTTGGCGGAACTGTGTAATGAGTTGATTTATCTCTTGAACCGTTGTTCCGCTGCCTTTGGCTACCCGTTTTTTACGACTGCTGTTCAAAATTTTCGGGTTCCGGCGCTCTTTTAGCGTCATCGAATTAATAATGGCCTGGGTGCGCTTTAACCTATCTTCCATATCATCAGTGGAGATGGTTTTTGTGATATCGCCCATACCGGGCAGCATATCGATAACTTTGTTAAGCGGGCCAAGTTTCTTTATCTGCTGCAACTGTTCCAGGAAATCTTCCAGGTTAAAATTGCCTTCAAGCAATTTCTTGGCACTGCGCTCGGCTACTTCTTCATCAATGACCTCTTCAGCCCGTTCGATCAGGGTTAAAACATCACCCATACCCAAAATGCGGGAGGCTAAGCGATCGGGGTAAAAAACTTCTAACTCGTTGAGTTTTTCGCCGGTTCCTAAAAATTTAATAGGAACACCCGTTACGCTTCGAATGGAGATGGCAGCCCCACCCCGCGCATCACCATCAATTTTGGTCAGGATCAACCCGGTTAAATCGACTTTTTCGTGGAAACCTTCAGCCACGCGCACGGCTTCCTGGCCGGTCATAGAGTCAGCCACCAACAAAACTTCTTTGGGGTTGGTTCTTTGTTTAATTTGAACCAACTCGTCCATTAAGGCTTCGTCAATTTGTAAACGGCCGGCGGTGTCTAAAATAACTATGTTATTAGCCCCTGTTCGGGCCACTTTAATGGCGTTGGCACAGATATCAGGCGGCGGCACAGACGAATCCTCTGAGTAGACTGGAATATCGAGCTGACGACCCAGAACCTTCAACTGTTCGATAGCCGCCGGACGGCGTGTATCGGCTGCTACCAGCAGCGGGTTGTGCTTTGATTTTCGTAAATGCAAAGCCAACTTGGCAGCGGTCGTTGTTTTACCGGAACCCTGTAACCCAACGAGCATAATCACATGTGGCGATTTGCCCCCCAGATCCAGCGGAGCCGAGTCGCCCAATGTTTCCAGCAGCTCTTCGTGAACAATTTTTACAACTTGCTGCCCGGGCGTAATATTTTTGCTAAGCTCTATACCTATCGCCCGCTCACGAATTCGCCCTACAAATTCTTTGACAACCTTAAAATTAACGTCCGCTTCCAGCAGAGCCAAACGTACTTCTCGCAAAGCCAACTGTACGTCCGCTTCCGACAAGCGGCCCCGCCGATTTAATTGTTCAAAAACACCTTGCAGTTTATCTTGAAGACTCTCAAACATAGGCTCTATTCAGAATGTTAACCAATACGATATAGGGTTTTATAACTAAAATGACCTTACGGCAGCAAATTTTCTTATGTATAAAACAAATAGATATTGTATTGCAGCTTCAATTTTTCGTCAAGTTTTTAACAAAATATTCGATTGTTTGCGTTGTAAAAGAAATAATTCCCTTTTGCTTTGCCAACCGATCCATGCAATAATTTAAACGCCAAATGGTAGGCGCTTTTGATTTTATAGAATGAACGGGTTAAATCTTGTGGCTGTTGAACAGGAAAAAATTCAGTTAAGCAAACGGGAACTCCAAGTTTTAGAGCTTGTAGTCACCGGTGCCAGCAATCAAGAAATTGCCCAACAGTTGGTGATTAGCCTTAACACGGTCAAGGTACATCTCCGCAATATTTTCGGGAAGCTAGACGTACAATCTCGAACTGAAGCCACTATTCGAGCCATCCAAGAAGGGCTTATTCATGTTAGTGACAACGGCGATGCGGCAACGGTTGAACAAGCCGAACCTATTGTTACCAAAACCTTTTTGCTTGATACTAACCCGCCCCTTGTTCTCTTAAAATGGCAGCAGATTTATTTTTTTATAGTACTTCTACTTGCACTCCTTATAGCAACCCTACCTTGGCTGCCGCAAAGTATTTCCTCCAACGCTCCCAACATTCCTATTCCACATAAGTTTCCCGGAATTTACAAATCGGATCCGTTCCCTGTTCCGCCGCCCGCCGATGGCAATTTGGATCGATGGACATCCCACCCGGCCATCGCCGGTGGGCGAGCCGGGTTGGCCCTGGTCAATGTGGGAGAATCGATCTTTGCTATTGGCGGAGTTAAGGATAATAATACAACAACGCGTCTTGTAGAAATTTACAATACTGAAACCAGAACCTGGTCAGAGGGAAACAACAAGCCCACTGCCGCGACAGATATCTCAGCAGCCGTTTTTGGCGATAAAATTTACGTTCCCGGTGGCTGCACCCCCGAAGGGCAGGCAATGGATGTGTTGGAAATTTACACGCCAAGCAGCGATGAATGGTCTAAGGCCCAATCCCTGCCTGAGGCACGCTGCGCCTATGGGTTGGTCACTTATCAAGATTCGCTCTACCTTTTCGGCGGATGGAATGGTGAAGCCTTTGAAGACTCTATCTTTATCTACACGCCAGAGAATGACACCTGGACAATCTCAGAATACACTCTACCCCAACCGTTAGGCTATATGGGAACCGCAGTTCTTCAAGAGTCCATTTACCTTGTCGGCGGGTACAATGATCAGACTGAACACAATACAACCTATACGTTTGATCCCCCATCGGGTCAATGGCAAGAAAAAGCGCCGATGCTCGAAAAACGGGGGGGCTTAGGCCTGATCAGTAACGGACGAAGTCTTTACGCAGTGGGCGGCGGTTGGAATCACAACTTAACCAGCAGCGAAAAGTACGATCCGGCCAGTGATAGTTGGACACCATTTGAAACACCTTCTTCCAGCCAATGGCGCAATATGGGCTTAACGATAGCCGGCAATGCCATCTACGCAGTGGGTGGCTGGGATGGAGCCACCGAGGAATTTGTAAACGAAGTCAGCTCGTATCAGGTTGCTTTCCAGACCTTTTTCCCCGTATCTATTCGATAAACCTTAGGTGAACATATGAAAAGTTTACAACTTGGCTCGACCACCTTACAGTGGGGCAGCCAAACCTATGTCATGGGCATCATCAACGCTACTCCCGACAGTTTCTCCGGCGACGGTCTCATTCAGGATAATGAGTGGGTTCGACGCGCGGTTGAACAGGGCGTGCGCTTTGCCGAAGAGGGAGCACACATGCTTGATGTTGGCGGCGAGAGCACCCGCCCCGGCGCAGATACGGTCGAAGCCGATGAAGAACTGAAGCGGATCGTTCCCGTTATCAAGGCGCTGGTTCAGGCAGTCGATCTACCCATTTCTGTTGATACCTATAAGGCTCGTGTGGCTGAAGCGGCTCTGGATGCCGGGGCGAGACTGGTCAACGACGTGTGGGGGCTGCGGATGGATAGTAACATGGCCGCGTTATGCGCCGAGCGACAGGTGCCCGTGGTGGTGATGCACAACCGCAGCAATCCGCGCAATGCGGTGCAGGAGGCCAAGTTGGGCGGTCGCTACATCGGCACAAAATACAACAATCTGCTGCAAGACGTGGCCGATGAGCTAAAAATGAGTATTGATCTGGCCCATGCCGCCGGTATCGCCGACGAGCAGATTATCATCGACCCCGGCATCGGTTTTGGCAAGACGGTGGAGCAAAATCTCACCCTACTCGACAACCTCGACTTTTTCAAATCACTTGGCTATCCGATTTTGCTCGGGCCATCCAACAAGTCGTTTATCGGCTACACGCTCAATTTACCGCCGGAGGATCGGGTTGAAGGCACCGGAGCGACTATTAGCATCGGCATCGACCGGGGAGCCGATATCATTCGGGTGCATCAGGTTAAAGCGATGAGCCGCATCGCCAAAATGACGGATGCTATTGTGCGGCGTCGCTGGCCTGAAACGGCGACCACGGGCTAATCGATAGAATACCATCGTCGGCGGGCAGTTCTGCCGCCAAAGCCCGGATCGACTTTTGGAGGATGGGATGTATAAAATTAGGGGCGATGTCGGTTAGCGGACGCAGTACAAAGGCACGCTCGGCCAGACGCGGATGAGGAATGGTCAGCCGGGGAGTATCCAGCGTTACATCATCAAAGAAAAGAATGTCCAGATCGATCAATCGCGGCCCATAACGGCGCGATTTTTCCCGGCCAAGTTGGTCCTCCAACGCCTTCAGATTATCGAGCAAAGCCTCCGGCGACAGAGCCGTTTGGCCTTCAAGCGCGATATTGAGGAATTTTGGCTGATCGAGCACGTAAGCCGGGGCGGTTTCGTACAGCCGAGATACGCTTACCACCTTGACCTCTGGAGTCAGATGGGCCAGGGCCGTTCGCAAGTTATCTTCACGATCACCCAAATTGGTGCCCAAGGCCAAGAAAATTCGATGCGTTTCACCGCTCATGAAGCAGATTCCTCAATTTGGGCCCAGTGGTAGCGACTCATCACTTCGGGCAGCGTTCGGCTAAATTGGGCACTCTTCAACCACCCCATTTTGAACAACCAATATTTAACCATCGTGCCCAAAGTGCCCAAACCGTAAACCACGCTGCGCTTGAAATTGATCGATGAGGCTGCCTCGAAATAGCGCGTTGGCACGGCGATTTCGCCGATTTTGAAATTGAAGGCGGTGGCCTGGGCCAGCACTTCACTGTCGAACACAAAATCGTCGGAGTTGAGTAAAAAAGGGATGGTGGTTAAAAAGCGACGGCTGTAAGCCCGAAAGCCGGAATGGTACTCGCTGAGGTTCTGGCCCAGCACCCAATTTTCGGCCCAGGTTAAAAAGCGGTTGCCGATGAATTTGTAAAACGGCATGCCCCCTTCGAGCGTATCTTTGCCCAAAAAGCGCGAGCCGATCATCATATCGTACTCACCGCGCCGGATCGGTTCGATCAGGGCCGGAATCTTGGTGGCGTCGTACTGGTTATCGGGATGGAGCATTACCACAATCTCCGCGCCATCTTTGAGCGCCTCCAGATAGCTGGTTTTCTGATTGCCGCCGTAACCCCGATTTTGCACGTGGATGATGGTTTTTAAGCCCAGTTTTTGGGCAATTTCAACGGTTTCATCCTTGCTGACATCATCGGTGAGAATGATTTTATCGACACACTCTTTGGGGATGGAAGCATAGGTAATTTCTAGCGTTTTGGCCGCGTTATAGGCCGGCATAATTACAACAACTGACATATTCACCTTACGATTCTGTTGATACCCCACTATGCCCCAATTCAAGAAGACGGTCAACTTCAAGCCCGGCGGCTAGAAATCCGCCGCAGTTTCGACATCGAATAAACACCAAGAGCACTGATTATCCGCTTGAGCCGTTACCAATCGCCAACGAGATGGCATTTGCTGAATGATCAAGCGTTCTCCATCAACAGTCATAAAGGGCGAAAATGCAGCCGGATAGCGCTCAACAACTTCGGGTGTCACCAAAATATAGTGAACTCGCAGGCTATTCATTGCTTTTGATAACGTTTCGAGCGAGTCAAACTGAATCTGCGCGATATCAATGAGATCACCGGGAGCGGTCACGATCGTTTTTTCTTGCGGCAGCCACAGCAGCTTAGGTTCCCGCTCACCGTTTTGGGCCAGTTCCCGTAGAGCCAGATCGTGGGGCAGTAACCATTGATAAAGAATGACGTTTGTTCGATGCCCCGGTTTCGAAAATGAGGCTAACACCCAGGCTTGAGGCATGTTTGTAAAGGCCAAAGCGCCTCCAGAGCTACCTTCTTCAATGGTTTGCAGCGTTAGCGTGGGCGACGACTGGGCATAGGTATTTAAATCCCGGATCGTGTTTTGGTCAAACTGATCAATCACCCGAATTGAAATATTATCCGCGTTGGATACGTGGGCCATCATGCTGATGACATCCAGTGACGAAACCGTATCCATTAAATTCGAGCCGCGCAGCACAACAACAGAGGGATAGTCACGGGCAAATTGCTCGACAATGGCGGCACTTTCTTGCAGTCCATAACCTGAGAAGCGGCCCTCGATATAGTCTTCTCTATCAAAAGTGGGCAGCGAAGCCTGACTCGGATCAACGATAATAAAATAATCGAACGGCAAAGAAGGTAAACACAAGGCCACAAAGAGCGCCATCTCAACCAGCTTCCCCAGATAGCCCGTACTTGGCAAACGAAACCAAAGAGAAAGCCGATGGCCTACATCCGCAGTACCCCAGGCAATGAGAACGCTGAGGGGCACTATGAGCGGGAGTAAATAGCGCGAGAACCAAACATCCAACGCCATAATAAAAACCAAAAGCGGAAAAATAATCAACGCCACCAAAAGAAGCCCCGGTTTATTGCGAGAGACCCATATTTTGATAACCACATACAAGGTCATCGCCACAAACGGCCAGGTAAGGTAGCCGATCAGCCAATGGCCAGCTAATTCAACATTCGTAAAAATGGTTTCCAAAAACGGCCCCTTGGGTGAGTCGAACATCAATTTTTCGACATGATCCTGCTCAAAGGCAGGCAGACCAACGGTCAGAATCGGTATCCAGGCGAGCGCGGCCAGGCCAAAGGTCAAAATCAACAATGGCCCGATTTTTGCCCAGCCGGCATCCCGCCTCAAAACAAACCCGATCAACAGCGGTACAGGGTAATAGAGGGCCGCATAAGGTTTGGTGAGAGCCGCCAAACCAAACACCACACCTAGAGCGATGGCACTTTGCGATGTAGGCTGCCGCCAAAGCCGAAGACTTACAATAACCGAACCACCCAGCAGCGCGGCCAACAAGGTATCGGTCAGGGCCAGTCGATCGAAAAAGAGCGCAAATGGACTAATAAGGTAAAACAGCGCGGCCAGGTAGCCCAGGCGACGCTGCGGGTAGAGGCTCATCGCCAGTTTATAACAAACTCCGGCCGCAGCTAATCCGGCCAAAACCGAAACCAATCGCGCCGCAAAAATTTTGTTGGGGACAATAGAAAAGGTGAAGGCAACCAGCCAGATAAAAAGCTGCTTCATCGCTTCGCGCATGCCAATAAAAAAATCTCCGGTGAGGGTGGCCTGAGCACGCAGTATATGGCGGACTTCATCAATAAACAGCGGAAAATGGGTTAGATTAACCAGTCGAGAAGCCAGAAAGACCGTTATGTATCCCCCAACAACAATAAACAGCCAGAGAGATTTGGTCGATAGTTTCATGCTTATCACAACAGACTCTAAAAACAGGTTGCTACAGGTATGTGAGTTTGTACCGCACCGCTCAATTTATTATTGTGTCGTTCGTGATGTATTATACGGCGCGAATTTCATGATATTAAGTAATCCCTTTATGATGTCAAACTTGTTTCATCAAAAATTATTGTGGCCTACGCTCTTACTTGTGGCTACTGATGCTTTAATTTTGGGCCATGCACCGCTGTTCCTCTCCTATCCGGCGGCGATTCTCCTGCTTATGTTTTTACCCGGTTGGGTGTGGGGTCAGTTTTTCTTTGCTGATCGGCGCAACATCCCGGAGCGCATCACCCTGGCCGTGGCACTTTCTATCAGCTTAACCGTTTTCGGATCGCTGTTTACCGTTTACCTCCCCGGCACAATGAGCTTGCATCAGCTGCTCATTGTCATCAACGGGGTCATTATTGTTGGCCTGGGGGTCGATGGCTGGGTACATAGGGCGACAACCCCGCCTGCTTCAGTGCTCAATTTTTTACTGCCGAGCACCCTCATTTTCGTATTACTGCTGGCTGCCGCTCTGCGCCTGCCGCGCTTAGGCTATGCCGAATTCCATGAAGATGAGGCCGAAGCGCTTATGCTGGGCGTGCGCCTGCTGCAAGGCGAAGATTACGCCATCTTTCTGCATCGCAAAGGCCCGGCCCAGATGCTGCTGCCGGTCGCCGGCTGGCTGCTTAGCGATCGCATCACCGAAACGCTGGCCCGCTTGCCATTTGCTCTCAGCAGCCTCTTCAGCGTCGCGGCGCTCTTTATCCTGGGTCGATATTGGTTCAACAAACAGGTCGGGCTGATTGCGGCGCTGCTGTGGGCTATCAATGGCTACGCGATTGCTTTTGGTCGGATGGTGCAGTATCAAGCCCTTATCTTTTTTATGGGGCCGCTAGCGCTTTACTGTCTTTACCAAGCCTGGCAGACCGGCCGCTGGCGCTGGCAAATCGCGGGCGCGATCTTGCTGGCCGCCTGTCTCATGGCCCACTTCGATGCGCTGCTGCTGCTGCCGGCGGCGGCTTATCTGGGTTGGTTGTACCTGACCCGATCGGATCAAACCGAAACCGTCGGAGGAGCCTCTCACCTGCCATCGATCTCACCGCCGTTCAAACGGCGGCTCATCCAATCTACAATGACGCTAATTCTGTTTTTGAGCTTGCTGGCGGCCTTCTATATCCCTTACACCCTCGATCCCGATTTTAGCAACACCACCACGTATCTAACCGAATCACGCATTAAACCGGGGCTGCTGTACAACAATCTCGACCTGCTGCGCCGCTTCGATAGGGATTACAGCTCACATTTTTATCTACTGCTGCTCGGCATAGGATTGCTCCGTTTGATGTGGGAGTTGACTGACTGGCGCATCGGCAGCCGGCTGGCGAGTCAAGACAAACCCAGATATTTTCCAGCCTCTCTGCTGTCGCCCCGACTCGTCCGCCCCCTACTCGTATTGGCTATTATTACCTATTGGACGCCGGAGATATGGCGGGTTGGCTCGCTCAGTTTGGCGATAGTACCCTGGCTGCTGCTGCTGGCGATCTGTTTTGGGCTGGCTCCCACCCGCGAAGCCAAAGCGGCCTGGCTAATGTTCGGCGCTCCCCTGTTAGGGTATGTGTTTTTGGTCGATGATCCGCGGACGCATTTGTACATTCTCTATCCCGGTGCGGTTTTGTTGGCCGGAGCCGGCTGGGGCGGGCTGATTTTTCGATCGCACATCCGCAAGGTATTTGTGGGCATCGGCATCGCTCTGGTCGCGGTGGTGATCCCCTATGTCGCGCTCGTTTTTCTGCAAAGCGAGTCAACCTTTACCACACTGCGACGGCAGTGGGATGACTCAGCCTGGGAATGGCTGTACGATGATCTGCCTCAGCCGCGTGAATATTTTGGCTATCCCAAACGCGAGGGTTGGAAAGCCATCGGTGCTTTGCGGGCAGAGGGTGCGTTCCCCGGCGATTTCCGCAGCGTTAATGAGGATTTCATCATCCCCATCTGGTACAACTACGGCGAAGCCCGCTCTTGTTACGATACCCCGGCCCACGTTTTTGTCCGCACCACCGGCATCGAGCCGTTCGGCAGCGATACGCCCTACCAGCCCATTGCCGAAATTACGCGGGAAAACGAACGCCGTCTGCAAATCTTTGGCACGGAGGACAGCCCCACCACATTGCCCATCTATCCACTGGAGGATTACGCGGCCCAGTTCGACCGGCTGGCCTCGCCGCAGCAGTTCACCCAACAGGCAACCCCTACCCGGCCGGTTGGAGCGCAGTTTGGCCCGGCCATCACCCTGACCGGGTTCGATTTGCCGGATACAACGCTGGCCCCCGGCGATACGTTATACATCAACCTCTATTGGCAGGCACTTCAACCGCCCCATGATCACTATCGCGCCTTTGTCCATCTAACCGACGGCACCACCCTCTGGAGCCAGCAAGATGATGATCCCGCCTGCCGTTTGCCAACCACTGTCTGGCGGGCCGGACAGCACGGTCTGGGCCAATTTCGGCTGCCGATTCCGCTCGATATGCCGCCGGGCCGCTATCCGCTGATTATCGGCCTCTACCAGGTTGATACGCTGGAGCGGTTGACGCTCACCGGCGGAGCTGGTCAACCCGGCGACGACTTTTTGTGGCTAGGCGATATCGAAATCACGCCGATGAATAGAGAATAGAGAATGAAGAATGAAGAATGAAGAAAAGAGGCTAACAACAATCTCCCGCAGAAAGCAGATTATTATAGGCATCAGCCTTAGTCTGATCAGTATCTGTATTGTCCTATCGCTGCTGGAAATCGGCGTGCGACTGCTGCCGCCGCCTTATAGGGGCGATGCGGGGCCACTCTTTGCCTGCCACCCGACGTTGGGCTGGACAGGGCGACCCAACTTTTCCGGAGAATTTAAGAACGATCTCTTTCAACAGATGCTGCAATTCAACAGCCTGGGGATGCACGATACCGAACATTCGCTTACCAAGCCACCTGACACCTTCCGCATTCTGATGCTCGGCGACTCTTTTGTTCACGCAGTTCAAGTTGATGAGGCCGCGACTGCCCATCAGCTTTTGGAAGATAAGCTCAACCAGACAGAGCCATCCACTGGCGACCATGTGGAAATTATCAGTGCCGGCGTCACCAATTGGGGCACCAATCAACAACTCGTCTTTTATCGGGAACAGGGCCGCCGCTTCTCGCCGGATATGGTGCTCTTGATGATTTATCTGGGCAATGACCTGCTCGACAATCTGCCCGGCAATGTCTTGACCATCGACGGTATGAACTGTTATGCACCCTACTTTGCGATGTGTGATAACACACTCAACCCCGATCCGCTCACGTACGCGCCTGGTCTAAGCGACTCGCCCCACGACTGTTCTACCGGCAAACGCGAGCTGGTCACGCTGATGGGCTGGCTCTACCAGCATTCGCGGCTGTACCAACGTATCGAACCGCTGATTGTGGCCAACAAACCACGCCGCCAATTTGGCCAAGCGTATGCCTCGCCCTTCTCGGCGCTGTACCTGCCCAACGATGAAGTTGAACTGGAAGAAGCCTGGCAAGTTACTCTGGCCACAATCACCCAACTGCGCGACGAGGTTGAGGCCGACGGCTCCCGTTTTGCTGTTGCCCTCATCAGCCCCGAAATCGCTGTCCGGCTGGCGACTCTTTCCCCGGCGGAGCAAGAGGTATTTCTACGCGATAATCCAGCTTTTGCCGAGGCTCAGGCTGACCGCCCTAACCTCCGTCTGGCGCAATTTTTTAACGAGCAAGCCATCCCCTACGTGGATTTGACCCCACCGATGGTTGAGCATCTGCGAACCGATAAAACGCCCCTTTACATCGCCGGTGAGTGGCACTGGACCGTAGAAGGCAATCAGGTAGCGGCGGAGGCGTTGGCCGCCTGGCTTCAGCAAAACCATCTCATCGAGCCTCAATAAATCAATCCACGTCATCAGCAATCTTCATCCCGACGTATTTCACAAGCATTATTATTTATAAGAAGCTGTTTAAAAAGTAGCGGCTATCGGA
>JAGRBY010001130.1 GCA_020433835.1 Anaerolineae bacterium
GGAGAAGACGCCGGTTGGGCCAGAGCGGTGCTTGCTGACAATAATTTCGGCGATATTGGGGAATTCGGTGTCGGGGTTGTAGACATCGTCACGGTAAATAAATAGCACCACATCGGCGTCCTGCTCGATTGAACCGGATTCGCGCAAGTCCGACAGCATCGGTCGCTTGTCGGCTCGCGATTCGACCTGGCGCGAAAGCTGGCTTAAGGCCAGTACGGGAACATTTAGCTCACGGGCCAGTCCCTTAATCGAGCGTGAGATAAAGCTGATCTCCTGCTGGCGGTTTTCGTTGCGGGAGCCGCCGCTCATCAGTTGCAGATAATCGACGATGATCATATCTAAGCCATGTTCGGCGTGCAACCGTCGGGCCTTCGAGCGCAGTTCCAGCGCTGAGATGGCCGGTGTGTCATCGATAAAAATCGATGTCTCCGACAGCAGCCGGATAGCCTGGTAAAAGGTCGGCCACTCGTCCGCTTTGATGTTGCCCAGGCGTAATCGCTGACTGTCGATGCCGGTTTCGGCGGAGACCAACCGCTGCACAAGCTGTTCATCGCTCATCTCCAGGCTGAAAACCGCCACCCGTTTCTGCCACTGTCGCGCCGATTGCAGCGCGATGCTCAAGGCCAAGCTGGTTTTACCCATCCCCGGTCGTCCGGCCATAACGATCATATCCGAGCGTTGAAGGCCGCCCAACAGTTTGTCCAAATCGGCCAAACCGGTCGGAATGCCGATGACCTCGCCTTGGTGTTGGTTGAGGTATTCGACCCGGTCATAAAACGACTCCAATACCTGGCGAATGGGCTTGAGGTCGCGGTCGATACGCCGTTCGGAGATAGCAAATATAATCTCTTCGGCACGGTCAACCACCTCATCGGCATCTTCAGCATCTTGATAAGCCAGTTGGGCGATTTTGCTGGCGGCATCGATCAGCCGTCGCAAAACGGCTGTCCGCTCAACAATGCGAGCATAATATTCAACGTGAATGGATGTCGGCGTCGCGTTGATCAAACCGGTTAGATAAGCCGAACCGCCCACATCAGCCAATTGGTTGCGCCGTTCGAGTTCATCCGACAGCGTAACCAAATCGGCAGGCTGGCGGCGTTCATGCAGATCAAGAATCGATTCATAGACCCAGCCGTGGCGCTGCACATAAAAATCGCCCGGACTCAAAAACGTGGAAATACGCAAAATCGCATCCGGGTCGATCAGAAGCGATCCTAAAATAGCTTCTTCAGCCTCAATGTTATGAGGCTGTAACTTGTCAGGAATAGTACTCGATGGTTTGTCGGTCATAATTACTCACTAGAACTTATGTTCTAGTATAGATGATAACACGAGCGCGGAGGTTCGTCAAGAACAGAACCAAAACGAACGTTACGCGCACGTGATTATAGTCAATTTAATTTTCGTAGGATATCGTGTAAACAGGTGTCTTCTTGTGAGGCAGGTAAAGAACAGGCAAGACAAATAAAAAGGCAGCCTGATTTAAGAGATGGACTGCTTAATGGCCCAAAAATTACAGAGACGCTGAAAACTAATTTTTGCCCAGGTCGTCCAGGTCAAGCTCATCGATAAAGTCGCTGAATGCCGATAACTTCTCTTGTTCTTCAGCCGATACCGGAGCGTTGTCATCTTCTTTGGCTGTAAAAGCCAATTCGGCTCCTTCAATGTCGGTTTCCGGTACAATCGAAGCCATTTCCATTACTTCTTCAGCCACAAAGAGAGGTGCATTTACGCGTACTGCCAAAGCTATGGCGTCGCTAGGGCGGGAGTCAATTTCCACGCTTTTACCGTTAACATCCATAACGATGCGGGCGTAAAAGGTATCATTTTTTAATTCCGTTACTGTCACGTGGGAAATTTTGGCACCCATTTTGTCGATTACGCCTTTTAGCAAATCGTGGGTTAAGGGGCGTGCTACCTCAACACCTTGCAGCTGCAAGGTAATGGCATCGGCTTCAAATGGTCCGATCCAGATGGGCAGGTAGCGATCTGAGTCAATTTCTTTAAGCACCACAACGCGATGCTGCGACATTAAACTCACCCGTATACTGTCAATATTT
>JAGRBY010001131.1 GCA_020433835.1 Anaerolineae bacterium
TCTCATTCGGGGCGAGGCCGGTTGGGACATCATCGACGAATTAAAGCCAGGTGAGGGCGAGCTGGTGGTCGACAAACCGACCAAAGGTGCTTTCACCACCACCGACATCGATCTGGTGCTGCGCAACCGGGGCATCACCCATCTGGTCTTTACCGGCATCACCACCGATGTGTGCGTCCACACCATCATGCGCGAGGCCAACGACCTGGGCTACGAGTGTCTGCTGCTGGAAGACTGCACCGGCGCGACCGATTACGGCAACTATCTGGCCGCGCTCAACATGATCAAAATGCAGGGCGGGGTCTTCGGCTCCGTCGCCCCTTCTGATCATTTTCTGGCTGCGCTGGATGCCGCCTTATGAGTTGGTCTGTCACTAATGGCAGTCTGGCGCTGCCCACGCTTCAACATTTGTACAAAACGGGCCAACTGCGCCCGACCGAACTGGTGGCAGCCATCTACGAGCGGATTGCTGCCTGTCCGGTTAAAAACATCTGGATTCATCTTCTGCCACGCGATGAAGTACTGGCGCAAGCCGCGCGTCTGGAACAGCAACAAGACACGAGCGGCGATCTGCCACCGCTGTATGGCATTCCCTACGCGGTCAAAGACAATATCGATGTGGCCAGGCATCCAACCACAGCGGCCTGTCCGGCCTTTAGCTACACCCCATCCCAATCGGCCACCGTCGTCAAGCAACTAAACGAGGCCGGAGCGCTGTTAATCGGCAAAACCAATCTCGATCAGTTTGCCACGGGGCTGGTCGGCACCCGCTCGCCGTATGGAGCCTGCGCCAATCCGTTCGACGCCCGCTACATCGCCGGTGGCTCAAGCGCCGGGTCGGCGGTGGCGGTGGCGTCGGGGTTGGTCAGCTTTGCCCTGGGCACCGATACCGCCGGGTCGGGTCGCGTGCCGGCGGGGTTCAACAATATCGTGGGGCTAAAACCGAGCAAGGGGCTGGTCAGCACCGCCGGCGTTTTACCGGCCTGCCGCTCGCTCGACTGCGTGTCGATTTTCGCGCTGACCTGTGACGATGCCCAGGCGGTTCTCAACGTGTGCCAGGGGCCAGACCCGCTCGATCCCTTTTCGCGCACCAAACCGAAACACCCGGCCACCACGCCGCCGCTAACCGAAGGCCGCCCCTTTCGCTTTGGCGTTCCGGCCCCGCAGCAGCGCCAGTTCTTTGGCAATGGCGATTACGCCCGCCTCTTTCTCGAATCTATCCGGCACATGACCGATCTGGGCGGCGAGAAAATCGAGATTGACTTTACGCCCTTTGTCGAAACCGCTAACCTGCTGTACGGCGGGCCGTGGGTTGCCGAGCGATTTTCGGCCATCAAAGCTTTTATCACCGCCCGACCGGAAGAACTGTTCCCGGCCACCCGCACCATCATCGAAAGCGGTCGTAACTTCACGGCGGTCGATGCCTACGAAAGCTACTACCAACTGCGGGCCTACCAACAGCAAGTCGCCCCGCTGTGGCACGACATCGACCTGCTGCTGGTGCCAACCACCGGCACCATCTACACCATCGAAGCCGTCAACGCCGAACCGCTGGCCCTGAACACCAACCTGGGTTACTATACCAACTTCGTCAACCTGCTCGATCTGTGCGCCTGGGCTGTGCCGAACGGCTTCCAAACCAACGGCCTGCCGATGGGCGTCACCCTCATCGCCCCGGCCTTTCAAGATGATGCCTTAGGCCGGCTGGCCGGAGCCTTTCAGCGGCATCGCCAACACGGGCTGGAGGCAATAGGTTCGGCGTAGTGGTTTATACGCTCACGTTACGTTGCCGCTGGTAGTGAAAAGCTGGGGTAGGGGGTAGGGAGTAGGGATTAAGGGGATCAAATATGTTACGCCTTCGGATGTCCCGTCGTGGCCGGTTGTTCACTTCACCGATGATTCAGACGTCCTGATATATCGGATCGTTCGATTCATCAATAATTCGGACAGTCCGTGCGCACGAGTCGAATGATTCACCTGTGATTCGAACAGTCCGTCCGCACGGGTCGAATGATTCACCGTGATTCGGACAGTCCGTCCGCACGGGTCGAACGATTCAC
>JAGRBY010001132.1 GCA_020433835.1 Anaerolineae bacterium
TAACTATGTTGCCTAATAAATGGGAAACACCCGTATTAGAGATTGGCGCGTTGCCCGTTTTTGCCCAAACTTCACTGGCCTCAGCGCCAGCTGCGCCGATTCTTTCTAATATTTCATCTCAACTCTTCAGTTTGAATGATCCGTTTTTGTGTGTAAACGGCGGCAGCGTCTTTTTGATTACGTTTGGATATGAAGATCCAAATGGAGATTTTGACGAAAACACTACTGTTCGCGCAACAGCAACCTTTGTACCAACGGGACAGACTGAAACTGCCGAATTATTCCCCATCGTTGACGGTGATAGATTTAGCGGCTCGATGACCATCGGTGTGTGTATCTTATTTGCGACAAATACCAGCGTTGATGTCACCGTTTCAATAACTGACGCAGCAAACTTAGCCAGTAATACGCAAACTGTTAACATCTCAAAACCTGTCGGGGCTAGTACTACGCAAACCGATCGGTTGGAATTCAACCCCATTCCGTTGCAGAAATTGAAGTCGATGTGAGAATTCAGTCTCATTGATGGCATCGGTAATTAAGATACTTTGGAGCCTAAAGTTTGGGAGAATAATTTATGACCTTACACAAAATATGGCTGGTGCGACTAATTGTCCTGATCGTGCCTTTGATTGCTGTTGCGGCTATACAAGCCCAAGTTAATGTCGGTCCGCCGGTTCAATTTGCTTCGTTATCGATACCGGTAGGTGTAGAGACAGATTTGAACGGAAACGTGTATACTACGTCTGACAATGTTTTTAATACCCTTATCACGAAATATGCACCGACCGGCCAACCGTTGGCTCAGGCCCGAATTGGGAACTTTTTTTCAGTTGATACGATTGGCAAAATGGCCAGGGTTCCCGGAACCCCCCACATTGTAGATCTGTTACCAAATGGACAATTGCTGATCATCAATACTGCCAACGGTTTAATTATACCCAGCTACAATTTACGGACTCTGCCGAACATTGTTACTAACGAAATCTATGATCTGGCAAGTGGTCAATTTGGTTCGGCCGCCGGACTCATCATCCCCCAGCAATCCAGCTATGGAGATATAGCCGTCTACCGAAACGGAAACACCATTGACTTGTTGGTTAGTGGTAATTCTATAGCATTTCCTTTTATTATGCGCGTCCGTTTCATTCCTGGTCAACCACCTCAGGCCAAGGTACTGATCACTTCTTTGGCTTCTGCTGCACCATTAAACAATGTGCCCAGAGGGGTGGCCGTAAATTCGCAGGGAATGGTCCTGACCAGCCTTCCTTTCGCTTTTGACGATCCGCAAGAAAATGTTGATCGTGCCGTGTTGTTCCATGTCAATCTACCCGAGGAACGTAATATTGATAATCTACCACGGTTTTTGTTGAACAGAATCGATTTTTCCAGTCGGGGTATGGCTTCAGACGGGGTGGATAATTTCTATGTAGCTACCGGCGGAATTGGTATATCACAATGTGGAGTGCTGGGTAGTGGTGTGATGGTCGTGATTTCAGCAGATCTAAATAATATTACATGTGGGTTGGTCAGTAATGCGCCACTTATATTCTCAGAGGACGTTGCTGTCGCTCCGGATGGAAGTTTTGCTTATATGACGGTTAGAAATTTTAATGCCGTGATTCGTTATCCCCTCCTCTCAACATCGAGTTTTTCCAACTCCATATCCAATGAAACTGACCCTACCGCATTGGACTCACCTAATATGTTTGAACCGATCACCACTCCATTTAATCTAATCCAAACGACACCAATGACCGGCACGATCCCTTCAACCGTAACGACTTATCTTTTAACCCCAACAGTACCGGTAACGCCAGGGTCACATCTTATCTTGACGGAACCTTGGCTTTATGATCCTTCAACCTTAAACCAAGTTTGGCTGCCTGTTATTCAAAAATAACTATTAGCCTAACTGTTGCTAATCCCTTTTGATTTTTATGAAGCTTTTAAGGCAACATTAATGACAGCGATTTCCCAATTCCCAACCCTCAGCCATTGGATTCTATCCCTTGGCGCGGCGCAACCAGGTCAGTCAGGCCGAAAAGCCGTTCCCTTGG
>JAGRBY010001133.1 GCA_020433835.1 Anaerolineae bacterium
AAGGGTAAAACGCCGGAAATGGTCGCCGCAAAGTTCGTCGGCCCTTGATCGACGTCCTGATCGGTCGCCGCAAAACTCATCGGCCCTTGATCGATGTCCTGATCGGTCGCCGCAAAATTCGTCGGCCCTTGATCGATATCCTGAAGAGCCGCAGCCCTCGATACAGCCGTTGCTTCGTCCCGGCCTACACTAATTGGAGCGTTCAGCGACGGCGGCTCGTACAGCCGGCGCAGTGAGGCTGTAGGCAAACCATGTCGGTAGCGCCTCTGCCAGGGCGGGAGTCGCATCGACTTTTACCAAACCCTGTAATAGGGCATCGAAATACGGGGTGCGCCCCAACCATATCTGGAAGAAGGTGGCCAGGTCGGCAGTGATCACCATGTCGAGGTCAAAACCCGGATCGGTCAGACAGATGGAGACATCACCTTGGGTGAGAATTAGCCAGAAGCTGTCATGACTGGCGCCGGTAAAGTCGATCCGGATCACCACGCGAGGTTGGGGGAGTCGATCCGTATGAATCCGATCGCGTATCCACCACATCAACAAAACAGGATCCAACTCTTGCTCTTCCGGCTCATCGAAGGCCCAGCGAGCTCCCCAGGTCAGCAGGGCCTGAATAACGCCTTGAAGTTCCTGACCGGCCGGAGTCATAAGGTAGAGAGTTCGTTGACGGCTGTCCTCCTGTTCCACTTTCTCAACCAAGCCCATCCGTCGCAGTCGCCGTAACCGTTCAGACAGCAGGCCACGGGATATACCGGGTAGGCCGCGTTCCAAATCATTGAAGTGGCACGTTCCAATCAGCAAATCGCGCACAATCAACAACGTCCAGCGATCGCCTAAGATTTCTACAGCTTTGGCGATAGGGCAATATTGACCATATTTGTACATGAATTTCTCCCGTTGTGTGTTGGCTACAGCATACATTCTACTAGCAGGATACGTCCAGTTCAATTTTTGTACTAGTCGAGTGGGGAGAGTCTTGATATGCTAATTGTGAGAATTGGTTCTTAATTCCAAAACAGGAGATACCCAATGATAACTTCAACGCAGTGGCAGTTAGCCCAGGACTCCGCAGAACGCTATCAAAACATTTTAACCCCGGCCATTCTTGGCCCTTTTGCCGAAGCGTTAGTCGATTTCGCCGGTTTACAAGACGGTGAGCACGTGGTGGATGTGGGCTGTGGTACCGGAGCCGCGGCTCGCTATGCAGCCACGATGGTCGGCTCTCCGGGGCGCGTGATGGGCGTGGATATCAATCTCAGTATGCTGGCTGTGGCGCGGTCGTTGCCGGCGGTGCGAGGAGCGCCGATTGCGTGGCGTGAAGCCAATGTTACGCAGCTGCCGTTTGATGACAGCAGTGTCGATATCGTTCTGTGCGCCCAAACGCTGCAATTTTTGCCGGAAAAAGTGTTGGGGTTAGCCGAAATGCGCCGCGTGGTTAAACCGAGCGGGCGGGTGGCCGTGAGTTTGTGGTGTCCTATCGAAGAGAGTCCCTACTTTTACACGCTAGTCGAGACCATCGCCCGGCACATTGGTCTAGAGACGGCGGCGGGGTTGAAATCGGCCTTTGCTTTATCCGATGCTGACGAAATCTACGAGCTAATCGAAGCCGCCGGCTTTGAGCAGATCGAGATGACGGTTAGACAACTGAATTTACCCTTGCCTAACCTGGCCGAGTTTGTCCCTCGCCACATCAGCGCCACGCCGATGGCGGCCAGTTTTCGCCAAGCGCCACCGGCAATACAGGAGCGTATCGTTCAAGATGTGATCGCCGAACTTGGTATATATAGCCGCAACGGACAGGTAATTGTCCCCTTCCGATCCCACATGCTACTTAGTACTGCGTAAAATAAATAAATCGGCATATCGGTAGGGGCGTGCCCTTGCGGTCGCCCTGCGCATCGGCGAGCGGATGCCCCGACAAGAATGCGGGAAAACTTACTCTACGCGGTACTAAATTCATTTGTCCCTCCGGGACATCCTAACTACTCAAAATTTTGTTTACGTTGTACTAGTAGACCGTATCCGAAGTTTTGCTAGTTTAGGACGAGCAGATC
>JAGRBY010001134.1 GCA_020433835.1 Anaerolineae bacterium
CGGGGATTTCAACACACCCGCCACCTCGCCCAGCGGCAATCTGCACGGGATGCCGCTGGCTGCCTTGCTCGGTTACGGCGCGGCCGATCTGGTCAACGTCGGTCGGCCCGGTCCCAAGTTGCTCCCGGAGGATGTGGTGTTGATTGGCGTCCGCGATCTGGACCGTGAGGAGCGTAAGCTACTGATCGAAAGCGGCGCCACCGTTTATACCATGCGGGCGATTGACGAACGGGGGATGGCCACCATTGTCCGCGAGGCGCTGGACCGGCTGAGCCATCTGTCCCACTTGCACGTCAGCCTGGATATGGACAGCCTCGATCCGACAGAAGCGCCCGGCGTGGGAACCCCGGTTCCCGGCGGGCTAACCTACCGCGAGGCTCTCTTGCTGATGGAACTGCTGGCCGACGATCACCGGGTTGGCTCAGCCGATGTGGTTGAGATCAACCCCATTATCGATCGCGGCAACCATACCGCCCACATCGCCACCATCTTGCTGGCGTCGCTGCTGGGACAATCGATATTGTAGGGAGCATCATGAAACCTCAAGAAGTCGCAAAGAGCTACGACTCAATTGCCGATCGCTGGCATGGTGAACAGTTTCCACGAAGCAACGGTATTGAGCAGCATAAAAGGGCTATTACTTTCACCGAACTTCGAGGTCGCGCCCTGGACATCGGTTGTGGAAGTAGTGGAAGAATTCTAGATTTTCTTTTGGCGGAAGGGTTCTCGCCCGAGGGGCTTGATATTTCATTAAAGATGATTGAGCTGGCGAGGCGAAGGCATCCTGATTTAATAATTCACCATGCAGATATCTGTGAATGGAAGTTCCCGCACAGTTACGATTTTATTTCAGCATGGGACAGCATTTGGCATGTCCCACTTGATCAACAGGAACGAGTACTTAGCCAAGTGCTTTCGAATTTAACGCCTCAGGGCATCTGCATTTTCACAACCGGCGGAGTTGATGCCCCGTCCGAAGTTAGCAATTCGTACATGGGACCACCGATGTACCATAGCGCTCTTGGCATTACGGCTACGCTGCAGTGCCTGGCCAAGGCAGGCTGCGCATGTCGGCACTTAGAGTATGATCAGTTGCCTGAGCTTCATGTCTATATCGTTGCCCAAAGAGTTTCAGAGCAGAGTCGGCAAGGTGATACCTAACATATGGAGACAAAAAAATATGCTTAATCCAGAATTTCTTCTGACCTCGTTGGTGGTCGTGCTTATTCCCGGAACAGGCGTGGTTTACACCATCAATACCGGGCTTACGCTCAAATGGCGAGCCAGCCTTGCCGCAGCGGTAGGATGCACGTTAGGGATTGTGCCTCATATTTTGGCTAGTGTTTTGGGGTTATCAGCCCTACTGAACATGAGCGCCCAGATCTTTGCGGTCTTGAAAATAGCCGGGTCAGTGTATCTGCTTTACCTGGCCTGGCAGATGTGGCGTGAAGCGGGAACCTTAGACATGCATCAAAAACGCACCGAAACCAAGGCCATCCAAATCGCCGTAAAAGCCATTGCCATCAATTTACTCAATCCTAAATTGACCCTGTTCTTCTTTGCTTTTTTGCCGCTGTTCATTTCTAGAAATTCATCATCGCCGACTGTTGAAATGATTAGCCTAAGCCTTGTTTTTATGGGGCTGACCTTTATCATATTTGCCTTGTATGGCATCCTGGCCAGTGGAATTAGTAGTTATTTGTTCAATTCATCTAAAGTTGTGAAACGAGTGCAACAAGCCTTTGCCGTAATATTAGCTGCCTTTGCCGTTAAGTTGGCCTTGAGTGAAAAATAAGCAAGGGTTAAAGTAACCGCCGGAATAACTGTGGTTCTAGTATTGGCGCACTTGGCGAATAGCATGGCATGCTATGCTAATGACTTTGCCCCCGTTCCTTCCTATAATGGACGTATTCATTAACGCTCTGAACGACTGATACGTCATTAGGAAAGGAAAATAACCATGTCAAAAACCGTATTCATTACCGGCTGTTCCTCCGGCATTGGCCGGGCGACCGCTAAACGCTTTGCCCAGAACGGGTGGAACGTGG
>JAGRBY010001135.1 GCA_020433835.1 Anaerolineae bacterium
TAGATAAAGGTCCTCATTTCCCCGTAGTACACCGTTTTTATACAGCCATTCATGCAATAGAATATGAGAATCTTTGAAATGCTTCGAAGCACTATTTAACCAAGCCATTTCATCACGCACTGTGAGAATAAATTTACTCCCAGGATAAGCCTCATCCAAGTCTTGAAATAAGGCAGCCCAGGGAACATCTTGTAAGGCATCAAAATCACCGGCCAACTGTAAGACAGCTTTTTTATTTTTAGCCAGCAGTTGTTCGGCAGTATCCAACCGGGCACCTAGTACAGTGTAGCCTAACTTCAAAAGTGCCATCCCCATGGTACTAGTACCGGTTTTGTGCCAACCGATACAGAATACCCTTGGCTTGTTGGATCTATTACGAGCCATTATTATCTTTCGATAGATAATGAAGTAAATATGCTTTAGTAGAGGCAAACATCATGACTTGACCATTTGCCTTTTTAGTTTGCTCAATTTGTTCAGCCATTGTTTCTTCCTCAACGCCCATCGGAATGAGCTTGTAGTAGCATTCTGTATCAATCGAGCGATCAATTGCCCCTGTACAGGCGAAAAAGTCATCACCTTATCAGTCGATGATATGGACTGCTCTGTTGCCATCGGCAATTCCAACTGTTCATCCGGTGGTAAATAATTGTTGCATGTAGTCCAGGTATTCCTATACTGTTCCAGATGACTAGCTAGAACATCCCTGTAGTATTGTTCGATACGCGGTTCCTGAGCCTTTTTTTCTTTCGGAATGGCCAGAAATGATTTGTATAACACTTCAGGCAGCTGGTCATGCATGGAGCGTAACTGCTTGATCAATAATAATTCCGAAATGCTAAGTGATGGATTCACTACTTTAATGGGAGGCTTCAATGACGAACTAATCTTAAGCCAGTCTCTAAAAAATACTTCTTCCAGAAACCCTACCCGATTTTCGTATTTTCGACAGGCCAGCAAAGTGGGGAATTCCCGTACGGCTTGGAAAAAACGCTGTAAGCCCTCTCCGTAGAAATAGTATTGCTCAGGCCATACTTCGATATCGACAGCCGTTCCAATTTTAGCGCGATGCTTGTAGAGTGAAAGAGCCTGATCTATGGGATCTCGCAAGAATAATAGAAATTTACAAGAGGCCACTCCTGCTTCATCCGCAATCGAAATCAGGTTTTGCAATCGGCCCGGCTGTGCTAATGCCAATACCAGTAACTCATTAGATAACAAACAACTTTCGGCACCTTTTTCTTGCGTTTCCTGCAAAAAAGACTGCAATATGCGCCGTATAGAGGAATAATCACCTTGCTCCAAAGCATCGGTCAACACTTGTGCATTACCGGCCGATATGTCGCCCCGCAGCATCTGGTGATCCCGCTTTCCCGCTGAGGGAAAATGAATGCTTTCGTTCCACAGGATCTGACGATTCGCCGCAGCCATACTTTGTAAATAGGAACTGCCCGTCTTCTCGGTACCGATATGGAAGTAGAGCCTCACTTATCTATGGAGCAAGTAGTCCAGATTAGATCCTTTAGGTATATCAGTACTATCCAACTTCCATTTCAATTTGAAAAGAGGATATTTCCGCTTATCGATGGCTAACTTGGCCTCCTGCGAAAGTGGTTCGAGCAACCCCTCGCGCTGTAGAATATGTGGTCCTTGAGCACTAATTTTCACCATCTGATCATAAATTTGTCTACACGCCGGTTCTGTTCGGATCAACTTATAAAACATAAAGTGATAGACCATATAAGGATAAAGCCGAAGCGCTTTTGTGAAAAATGAGGATAACCAAATTTGACTTAATGCGAGACTTCGCCCATTGATGATACGCTTACTCCAATATTCGATGTTTGATTTTTTCTGGCGATCAAAATTTCTAAAATCATTCTGATCCCAGTACAGGATCAGTGAATCATACAATCTCTGCAATAAATTATTGTTTTTTTCCGCAGCAATAAACCAATTAGCAATAATCCGGTCTCTTCCGGGTTTATGGAACAAAAATAGAGTGGAGTCCGTCCGAGTTGGCAACCAATCACTCAGTTTTTGT
>JAGRBY010001136.1 GCA_020433835.1 Anaerolineae bacterium
AGGCAGCAAGGTTGTACAGACACGGGACAGCCTCCATAGCTGTACTTCTGCGCCTTGCTACGCTGCAATATGATATCCTGAAGGTATGCCAATAGAACCACTCGCTATGAGCAAACCACGACACACGATTAAGTTATGGTTGATGTTGCTTGTAAACCACTATCTTTCATTTTGGCCGACAATCTGTCGGTTTTGTAGAAAGACTTAATGCCCCTGAGGGGGGCGGTGAGGACAATTCGGGGTGTGGTAACCCGGCAGGCACCCGCCGAAACTTTCGATGAACCTGCACCTCGTCACTCCACGAAGAACTGTGGAGCCTGGCGCTTATTGTCCTAACGTATGTTTTTGAACTCCTTTCTATATTATCTAACTGAATTAAATAGTATCAGGTTTTGTTTTATTGACAGCTTCAATTATAACGGTTTCTTTAACAAAAATCCATAAGAAAACTGTTTGAAAAAAGTTTGTAAATATTATTTATCCAACCAACCGGCCCAGTTGGCCCAGTTAGGTGGCATGAAAAGTGGTTCCCGGAGCGATGTTAATACGCTTCCAAGCCTAGAATTTCAGCCGGCGTGCAGTCATAACCCCAAGTCCCACGGTAATCAATATCACCGCTGTTACTGCCAACGTGATATTGAGATAAAACTGTTGCACACTTTCGCTAATAACCCCATTAGACATCCAAAGCCACATGCCATAGCCAATAACTACCACTAATATAAGGTCGGTAACGGTAGCCAAGATAGTAACTAGCGTTTTCATTGTGCCTCCTTTAGAAAAACGACTCCGTTTTTCTAAATCTCTATTGATTTGTTTGTTTCCTCCAAAAATTTGTATCCATAATAAAAGAGAGTAGCTACATAACCCGTATTTAAGCACACGTGGCGATTGGTAAACCAGGATCAATGACCGGGGATTGAGGTGAGGTCAAGTCAAAACCAGGGATAGGTAACGAATACAATGGCAGATCGAGGGTGTGAAAAGCAGGCATCGCTGCCACAGCAAGCCAGTAGGAGATAGCGAACAGCAAAATGATAAGCAACTTCTTGCATCGCTGACGAACCACCATGGGCCGATTTTCCTCTCAATTTAACGTAGAAAACAGGACGCCGAAGATTAGCCAACGGGGAGATTTGTAACCCCTAAGCGGCTGTCTCGCTACGGCCTATCTCCAACTCTCTCTTTTTTGGATCTTTAGCGTCGATCATGGTGTATTGTACTCCCATTTCGTCAAAAGCCCAAACTGCACTGTAACGCTGCCAGGATGGCCATTAGCAAGGCATCGACCACCTCATATTTCACCAAAGCAACACACTCTAACTCGATTCATACATTTTTCCCATAGAATTCTGCGAGGAAGTTGCTATAGTTTAGGAGAACCAAGTTGAAGACTTCGGAAGCCGCCAGTTTATTCTGTTACGAACTTATTTTGAATTTTCGCTCACACCTATCTCTCAACGTACCATTTGTTCGGTTTCCGAAGCTTCTTTGGTTCATTTCTACTCGATCAACAACTACTAGTTTACAAGAGAGAAAGATATGTTCAGCAAAGCCGACACTCACATGCATACAAACTACAGCGATGGCGTTATGACGCCCGAAGAGATGGTCGCTTACATCGCCACCGAGACCGATCTAAGCGTCATCGCCATTACCGACCATGATACCGCCGAAGGCGCCTTTGTAGCCCAGGCTTATGCCAAAAGTCACGCCCCCCATCTAAACGTTATTATCGGTCAAGAGGTCACCACCAAAGAGGGTGATGTAGTTGGGCTGTTTGTGAAGTCAACCCTGCCCACTTATGATACCGCCCTGGAAGCCATTGAAGCGATCCACGCGCAAGGCGGTTTGGCCGTATCGGTTCATCCCTTCAGTCGCCTGTCTACCTTCAACAATATGAAAGGGCTGGGATCGAAAATTTTTACCTTACCCCTCGACGCCGTTGAAGTTCGCAACGGCTTTCCCGGCAACATTTTAAGCAACCCCATTAGCACCATTTTGAATCGCCGTCGAGGCCAGCATTTGGCCGAACTTGGTGGC
>JAGRBY010001137.1 GCA_020433835.1 Anaerolineae bacterium
ATTTTTAAGTTGTTACCCTACCAACTTGCAGCCCTCGATACACCCTTCGCTCCGCTCAGCGCTACTCAGGATGCTGCGAAGAATCATGCCGCGTGCCGCAGGTGTATTGAGGCGTGATTTTTCGCAGCGAGGCGGCGACTTGCGTCATCTATGCGTGGCTCGTAAACCTTTGGCGGTGAACCGTCCATTACCGCGTGAGCGGATAGCTTTTAATTTAAGGAGAAAAAATTTGAACTATATGGGTTTTCGCAGAGCTTTTCTGCTAACCGCTTTTATCAGTCTAATCGGGTTAGCCGCCGGGTGTGCGCCCTTTAGTAGTGCCTACACGTTTAAGGGCAGCCAGCTAGATCCTCCGATGGATTTGCCCGACTTCGAACTGATGACCGATGAGGGCCAACCGTTTCGGCTCAGCGATAACGCCGGCGAACTTACGTTGGTCTACTTTGGCTACACCTTCTGTCCTGACGTATGCCCGCTAACGATGGCTGATGTCAAACAAGCGTTGGCCGGAATGGAGGCCAAGGACGACATCAACGTTATTTTTATCTCGGTTGATCCGGAGCGGGATACGCCGGAGGTGCTGTCTCGCTATTTGGGTGCGTTTGGCCCCGAGTTTGTGGGGGTAACCGAGTCGATGGATAAATTGCAGCCGGTGTTGCAAGCCTTCGGCGCGTATGCCGAGAAAGCGGAGGTCGAAGATTCAACCGCCGGCTATCTGATGAACCACACCGCCCGCCTTTATCTCATCGATGCGCAGGGCGACTTATTATTAACTTATCCCTTCGGTTTTGAGCCGGAGGATTTACGGGCCGATCTGGAACATCTATTAGAAACGAATCAAAGTTAATCAAAGGAGAAGAGAATTATGGTGAAACGATTACATTTCGTATTTTTTGTTGTGGTACTAACCGTGCTGCTGGCCGCTTGTGGCGCGCCCACCCCAACCGAACCGGCCGCTCAAACTTCGGACGAACCGGTGATTAAGGTTATGGAACCGTTCGCCCGCGCTTCGATGCCGAACGGAGCGGCTTACATGACCATTATGAATGAAGGCGGCAGCGACGACACCCTGCTTAACGCGGACAGCGACGTAGCCGAAGCCGTTGAACTCCACGAGACGACCATCGGCGAAAACGATGTGATGCAGATGAGGCCGGTCGAGAATATTGCCGTTCCGGCCGGAGGATCGGCCACGTTGGAGCCGGGCGGCAAACACGTCATGCTGATGGGTCTGCAAGAGGGGCTGGTCGTGGGCGATACCTTTGACCTGACGCTCAATTTCGAGAAATCCGGCCCGCAAACGGTGCAGGTTGAAGTCACCGAAGGTATGACGATGAGCCACGATATGGGATCCGATGCGATGGAAAATAGTGATATGGAACACACGATGGACGGCGAAATGGAACACGCGATGGATGGCAATATGGAAGGCAGCGATATGGAAGATGGCGCGATGAAGGACAAAGAGTGACCATCAACCGTTTTTTACACCTAATGAAATAACTTAATAGCCGATTAGGCGTGATACGTTGTAAGTCGCACGCCTAATCGGTTCAATAGTACTCACAGAGAGGAACACCATGTTTAATAATTCAGCAATGACGCCTAATAGCACTCCAGAAGAGAGTGACGCCGACGATCTTTACGATGATTATGGGGCAAAATCCTGGCTGCTGACCCTTGATCATAGACGGTTGGCCATCTTATACTTTGGTTCAATCCTTTTCTTTCTCCTCTTAAGCGGGCTGGCCGCGAGCGTCCTCCGCCTGGAATTATTGACACCTTTGCCGGATTTTCTATCCGGTTCGGCCTTCAAAAAAATCTATACATTTCAGGGGTTGGCGCTGATCTTCTTCGGGTTGGCGCCCTTGATGCCGGCGATATTCGGTAACTTTCTGGCGCCGGCCATGATTGGCGCAAAACGGATGGCCTTGCCCCGCCTCAATTTGTTGAGTTGGTATCTCTACCTGGTAGCCGGGGGTATGCTCCTTTTTGCCGGCGTGCTGGGCGGCATTGAAACCGGCTGGACGCTCGATATCTACT
>JAGRBY010001138.1 GCA_020433835.1 Anaerolineae bacterium
CGCAATTTGGGCTTCGACCAGGCCGATCAGCAACTTCAGGCTTTAGACCTGGTCGTCCAGAAATATGAAGATTGGAGCACGGAAGCGCCGGGACTCGTTGTTCTACAAGATCCACCGCCCGGTTCGCTGGTGGCCAACCGAACGTTGGTGACGTTGGTAGTCAGCAGCGGGGCCAGAAGCCCGGTGGGGGCCAATTTGGGCGGCCAAATTGCCCTCGATGCTTATGAACTGCCCCGTTTGCAGTATCAACCCGGCGAGGCCGTGACGATCACCTTTTTCTGGCGGGCTATCACCCCGCCAACGGATGACTATAATTTATTCATTCATTTGACCACCCCGCAGGGCGGCATCGTTTCTGAAATCGATACGCGCCCCCAGAATGGGTCTGCTCTGACTTCTAGTTGGCAAGTCGGCCAAGTTATCATCGACCCCTACCAACTGCCTATTCCGGACACCACCGCTGCGGGCGATTACGAGATCCGCGTTGGCTTCTACAACCCCTCAACCAATACTCGGCTACCTATTTCAGATCCGGGTCGAGCCGAGGCCGATGATTTAGGTTCTCTAGTCTTGCGAACGATTCAGATTGTTCGATAATAACTCCTCAGGCGACTGAAGACTTACTTGATTGATACCTTCGGGTAGGGTATTAAAAGCTTATCGATAAGCTACTGGGTTCTCTTTCGCATAGTTGTAAGCCTGCATGGCAGCCAGCACATGGCAGACCCAACCCAAACAACCCCCTGTTCCCAACCAAAACCCGGGTGTAATAATAAGCCAAAATATGGCCCACAAATAGCGTCCGTTGTAGAGTTGGCCCACGCCGGGTATGATGAAACTTAATACGGCAGCGGTTCCAGGGTTTCTCATTGCAAGTTCTCCTTTAGTAAGTGAAAGTGGGCGCAAGGGTTAGGGAAGAGCGCCCCTTACGGCCTCACATCTTGTTATTATAATCCAATGGGTAGTAAGGAAGTAGGTAGAGACTATGAAGAACCTACTTCTTACTTCACCAGATGGCTGGCATAGCATCACCGTGTAGTCGTGCCAGTTCCCTCAATCGGTGTGCATCACTCTCTATACGCACAAGTAGCCGGCAAGTTTCAGAGATAGGGCTGACACGAAACCAGATTGAACAGGTATTTGGCGTGTTCAACTGACTGGGTTACCAAGAGTCTTTAACCCCTGCCGGTGACCTCGTCCAACTTATCTTGGGTGCCGATGACCACCAGTACATCGTTGATTTCCAGGCCGACATCGCCACGAGGGGTGAAGCGGTACCGGCGCTGACGCTCCAAAAAGTCGTCTTGTTCGTCGTCAGCGCGCAAGCCATCATCCTCATGATCGGAGGATTTGATCGCAACTACCAGCAGCCCAGTGTAGCGACCGATATCCTTGATGGTTAGCTTGTGGGCGTGTTCGCCGTCGATCTGGCTGGCCTTAATCAGTTCAACTAGTTCCGGGGTTTTGATATCGATTAAGGGAAGTTCGGTAAAGCGCAGGGTTTTGGATTTGTCGGAGACGTGGACCATCTGGTCGAGAAAGCGGACGACGCTGGGGCGGATCATCTCCGAGGCAGCGCGCAGGCCGCCGATGGCGTTGGTCGAAATGACCTTGTCGGCTCCGGCCTTTTCCATTTTGCTACGGTTGAGGCGTTCGTCGTCCACGCGGGTTACAATGCGAACGCGGGGGTTAAGGGAACGAGCGGAGAGGATGACAAATAAGTTATCTTTGTCATCGCCCATAGCGGTGAACAACCCCTTAGCGCGTTTGATACCGGCTTGGATTAAGGCTTCATCTTCGGTGGCGTCGCCTTCGATAAAGTAGATACCGTCGTTTGAGTCGGGCAGGCTGGCTTGCAAGTTGGCAATCACCTCAGGATGGTGTTCAACAACCACAAGCGGCATCCGGCGGTAATAGAACTCCTCAGCAATGTGGAAGCCGGTGCGACCGGCGCCACATAGAATGTAATGGTCATTTAGGTCTTTGATCGGGTCGGTCATGGGTTTGGTGTACTTTTTGATGAATTTATTCCGGTGATTGG
>JAGRBY010001139.1 GCA_020433835.1 Anaerolineae bacterium
TCACGTGCAAATCCGCGCCCGGCCCTTCGATGGTAATGCGGTCGTAGTCGATGACTTTGACTCCGGCTTCGTGGGCCTGGGCGATAATGGTGGCGGCGCTGCCGTTATCGAGGTTGGTCAGCAGGATAACTTTGGCCCCGCCGGTAATGGCTTGTTCGGCTTGAAGCTGCTGGGTTCGCGCGTTGCCTTCGGCATTGAAAATGGTGTATTCAACCCCGGCGGCCTCAAACGCCTGCTCAAAGAAACGCCGATCATCCGCCTCCCAGCGCATCGATGAGGTGCTGTCCGGCAGCAGCACGGCAATACTGCCTTCAAGCGCCGGTTGACCTTCGTCGTGTGTCGAACTGCCACAGGCACTAAAGAGAAAGAGTAATGTTATCAACAAAACAGATTGATATGTTTTGGCCATGGTTTCCTTCTCGATATTGGAAGCGTTTAGCGTTTATTGCAATCACCATCAATAGGGTGAGTCTGCCGCCGGTTCGTTGGCTTTGCCTTTCATCATCGCAACAATCGCCTGCGCACCAGATTGGATCAGGCTTGAATCGGATGAGACGGTTACAAATTGAAATCCTTTTTTAACCATTTTTGTCGCAAACTCCGGCGACTTGGTGTGGATGCCGGCGGCAATTCCTTGCTGTTGGGCGGCGGTCAGAATAGTATCTAACACGGCCAGCAGATCGGGGTCGGTGTAATCGATCTGCACGGTGCCGGTTAGCGACAAGCTGAGGTCAGCCGGGCCAATGTAGATGGCATCCAGACCACGCACGCTGATAATCTCCTCAATGTTCTCCAGCGCCTCCGCCGTTTCGATCATCGCCATAGTGAGGACGGTATGATTAGCCTCGGTGCCGTAATCGCTACCGGCGTACACCCTGGCTCGAATTGGCCCCACGCTGCGATAGCCCTCCGGGGCGTAGCGACAGGCCCCCACAAAGGCTTCGGCCTCGGCGTGGTTGTTGATCATGGGGCAGATAATGCCGTACGCGCCGGCATCGAGCATTTTCATGATGATGCCTGGCTCATTCCACGGCACCCGCACTAGCGGCACGGCATCGGTGGTGGAGATAGCCTGAAGCTGCTGCACGGCGGTCTCGTAGCCAATCAAACCATGCTGCATATCGATGACCAGGCTATCCCACCCTTGATTGGCCATCAGTTCGGCTGACCATGCGCTCGGAATTTGCAACCATCCGTTGAGCGCCGCGCCACCCACTTGCCAAATATTTTTCACCTTGTTGACCCGCATATATTCACTCCTCTGTAA
The DNA here is from genome assembly GCA_020433835.1 of Anaerolineae bacterium. The sequence continues at coordinate 1,268 of JAGRBY010001139.1, forward strand.
CAAGCTATGATAACGTAAATGGCAATTGAATAATTAACTCAAGTTGCTACCCAGCAGCAGATGAAGTAAGTTTCACCGCGAAGACGCCAAGTTTTTATAAAAAATCTTCGTGTTCTTTGCGTCTTTGCGGTTCAATTAGGTTGTTTGGCCTAAAGGTCACAACTTGGGTTAATTACCATTTATTATTTATTAGTTACAAATTACCGCATTTAAACGCGAAATTATACTATTCATGTGGCTAAACTGTGGTAAAATAATTCACAAACTATGGTAAAATAATTCACAATTTCCTACTTATCGTACTTTAGACTAAAATAGGAAAATAAAAAAATTATATAAGCGACATCGCCGCGCATGAGAGAGAGAGGACGCTGATGAACACCCAACTCAGTGATAGTCGTTTGGCCAACCTGGGAGCCAATACCATTTTGGAGGGTTTCGAGTTTTTTCAAACGCAGTTTAATGCCATCACCCGCCGAGCCAAAAAGCGTTTCGAAAGCCGAGATTGGAGTGGCATGCAAACCGACGCCACAGAACGGCTCGACAGCCAGGACAAAATGGTTTGCCAAGTTGTTGATGAAGTCAAAGATATGTTGGGGACCCGGTGGGAAAATAAACTTGTGTGGGCCGGTATCAAAGCTGTCTACTCCGGCCTTATTGCTCACCGTGATAACTGGGAATTGGCTGAAACCTTTTATAACTCCGTTACGCGCCGCGTTTTTACCACCTCTGCCGGCGTCGATCCCCAAATTGAGTTTGTTGATACTGATT
>JAGRBY010000113.1 GCA_020433835.1 Anaerolineae bacterium
GCGTCGATCATATCTCCCGACTGGTCCGGGTATCTAATCGATACGTTGATCATACTTCCCGACTGGTCCGGGTCTCTGTTCGATGCGTCGATCATATCTCCCGACTGGTCCGGGTATCTAATCGATACGTTGATCATACCTCCCGACTGGTCCGGGTCTCTGTTCGATGCGTCGATCATATCTCCCGACTGGTCCGGGTATCTAATCGATACGTTGATCATACCTCCCGACTGGTCCGGGTATCTAATCGATACGTTGATCATACCTCCCGACTAGTCCGGGTATCTAATCGACGCGTCGATCATACCTCCCGACTGGTCCGGGTATCTGATCGATCTATTGATCAGACCTTCCGACCGGCCTGAACAGGCGATCACATAGCGATTGAACCTTTCTATCGCCGCCTATCAATAGTGCCCGGTCTTAATCTGCCACATTTGATACTTCTCGGCCATTACCTTGGCCCAATGAGACCAGGGGCCGGGAATGTTGAGCTGTACATTTAGCCACGACTGTGGTCCAAGCGACATAAACACGCCGTGCGCCCCGGAGTCGACCACGTAAAAGGATTTTAAGGCCGTGGCCGGTTTGCGCACGCTCTGACCGTGTCCCAACTCGGCGACGATGTTGGTTGCTGCCAGGCGGCCCATCTCGGCGCTGACGGTGCCGGTGATAAGCCGGTCGCAAGGCAGCAAACTCGGTTCCGGCTCGATGGCAACCGCGACGCCGGCGGCGTAGATATCGGGATAAGCCTGACTGCGGTAGAAATCGTCAACCGGAATGCGGCCCCGTTCATCGCCCAGGTTCGCAACCGCGCGAACGGGTTTGATGCCCCGATAGGGCGGGACGAGCATGGTGAATTGGGTCGGCAGGCGGGCCTGTCGCCCACCCAACACCACGGCATCGGCCTCAACCTGCGTAATTTGGGCCTCGGTTACAGCCATAATATTTTGATGCAAGAAAGCTGCCTCCAAGATTTGCCGCGAATTGCCCAGCCCATCATGGCCCAGATGCCCCAGATACGGCTCCGGCGTTACAAACGTAATCGAGACCTTATCCCGCAGCCCGGCTTTGCGCAGGGCCATATCCAGGTTAAGCGCAAACTCATAAGCCGCCCCGTACAAACCGGCGTTGAGCACCGCGCCGATGACAATCGGGCCGGGGTCGGCCAATAGCGCCTGCCAATCGCTGCGGGCCGCCAGCGCCGCCTGGGGCGAAAAGATTGATACAGTGTGGCCCTCGGGTTTGGGAGGCAACCCCGGCACGCTGTCCCAGGCCCACTCGCCGCCGGTGGCAATCAGCAATTTGTCGAAGCCCAGTGATTGCCCGTTGCTTAGAGTCACCGTCCTCGCGGCCGGATCGATGGTTTCGAGCCAGGCATTGACAAAGGCAATCCCCTCCGGATCCAGGATGGGCCGGATCGGGAAGGCGATGTCGGCGATGTCGCGCTCGCCCTGCACCACCCAAATCAGCGAGGGATAGAAGATAAAATTCTCGTTGGCCGAGATAACCGTCACCTGATCGCTCATCGGTAGGAGACGGCGTAGTTCTATAGCGGCGGTTAAACCGGCATAGCCGGCTCCGATGATAATGACATTGCTCATAGATGCGTTGCTTTCTTATCCCTTATAGCGGCTACGTTTATAATGAGGCGCGGAGCATCCTCAGATGCAGAGCGGCTTGGCCCAACCTGTTCGCATCTGAGGATGCTCACTCCGCGTAGATACGTTGCTTTCTTAATGCGGATTAACCATAAATGGCGGCGGATAGTGCCGCCCGCCGCGCTCTAGCGTAAGCCAGCGCAGTTCGGTAAAGGCTTCCACCGAGGCCCGGCCGCCGTGGCGGCCCAGGCCGCTGTTTTTCATACCGCCAAACGGCACGTGCGGTTCATCATTAACCGAGCTGTCGTTAACGTGGGCGATGCCTGTTTCCAGCCGCTGGGCAATCGACAGCCCTTTCTCTTCATCGCGTGTGATGATACCGGCAGACAGCCCGTATTGGGAGGTGTTGGCGACCTCAACCGCTTCATCTACGCCGCTAACGGTGATAATTGGCGCGACAGGGCCAAAGGTTTCTTCACTAAAGACGTGCATGGCGGTGGTCACGTTGGTCAACACAGTCGGCTGGTAGAAGAGGCCGTCGTAGCTGCCGCCGGTTCGCAGTTCGGCTCCTTGGGCGATGGCTTCGGTTACGTGAGCGTGAATTTTGTCGAGTTGCTTTTGGTTGATGATCGGGCCGATAACGTTGCCCATCTCGCGCGGGTTGCCGACCTGGAGCGTTTTTACTTTTTCAACGAAACGTTCGGTAAATTCATCGGCTACGGCCTCATCAATAATGATGCGCTCAACCGACATACAGATTTGGCCCTGGTGCATAAAGCAGCCGAAGGTGGCCGCGTTGAGGGCACGCTCCATATCGGCGTCATCCAAAATGATCAGCGCGTCTTTGCCGCCCAACTCCAGGCAGGCCCGCTTAAGCAGATAACCGGCTTTGGAGGCAACATCGCGCCCCACGGCCGTGGAGCCGGTAAAGCTGATGCCCTTAACCAGGGGGTTCATCACCAATTCATCGCCCACCTCGGCTACGTGATCGCGTGAGCAAGTGACCACATTGAACACGCCGCGCGGCAGACCGGCCTCTTCCAGCACTTCGGCGATGAGCAAGCCGCCGGCCACCGGTGTCTCTTCCGAGGGTTTCAGCACAACCGTGTTACCAACGGCCAACGGAAAGGTTAAGCCGCGCGATGACAGCAGCAGCGGGAAATTCCAGGGTGAAATGACGGTAACCACGCCCAGCGGTTGGCGAACGGCCATACTGACTTTGCCGTGTTCCGAGGGCAACACTTCGCCGTTGACCTGGTAAGCCGCCGCCGCAGCAGCGCGATAGATACCGGTAGTGTAGCCAATTTCGAACATCCCTTTGCCAATCCACGAGCCGCCTTCGTCGATGATGGCATCGACAAAATCCATTTTGCGCTTTTCCATAATATCGGCGGCTTTCACTAAATAGCCGGCCCGCTGGGGATGGGGCAGCGCCGCCCATTCGGCTTGCGCGGCGGCCGCTACCTCAATAGCGGCGGTTGCCTCGTCTTTGGTGGCATCGGCAATTTCGGCCCACACCTCGCCGGTGGTGGGGTTGTAATTGGCAAAGGTGTCGTCGGTGCTGATCCATTCGCCACCAATAAACATTCTATGCTTTGCATCTGTACTCACAATGGTTCTCCTTTTCTACGCTGAAACTACAGGACTCTGATAAATCCCTCTCTCTCCATTGTGTTGTTAATTATCGCCCCAAATTTCGCGGGCGGTATTGACGACTAGCTCCAGCTTGGCCCACTGGTCATCTTCGGTGATTTCGTTGCCGTGGACGGTGCTGGAAAAGCCGCACTGCGGGCTAAGACACATATTATCCAGGGGCATATAGCGACCGGCATCTTTGACGCGCTGGATCAAATCTTGCATCGACTCGAGCGCCGCGATTTTGGTGGTGACCAGCCCCAGCACCACGGTCTTGTGGCTCGGCACAAAACGGAGCGGCGCGAAATCGCCGGAGCGCTCGTCGTCATACTCCAGGAAGTAGGCATCGACGTTGAGTTCGTTGAACAAAACCTCGGCCACGGGTTCATAGCCGCCTTCGGCAAACCAGGTGCTGCGGAAGTTGCCGCGACACAGATGCACACCGACGGTTAAATCGTCAGGGCGATCATCGATGACCGCGTTGATTAAGGCGGCGTAGGTGCGGGGCAGTTCGTCGGGATCGTCGCCGCGCTCAACTGCACCGGCTCGCATTTTGGGGTCGCACAGATAGGCCAGGTTGGTGTCATCCATCTGGATGTAGCGACAGCCGGCCTCGTACAGTGCCTTGATTTCATCGCGATAGCATTGGGCCAGATCTTCAAAGAACTGATCCATATCGGGGTAGGACTCAATATCAATCGCTTGGCGACCACCTCGAAAGTGAACCATTGTCGGCGAGGGGATGCTGACCTTGGGCGTTTGGGTCACCTGCGTTTTGAGGAAGTTGAAGTCATCAACCTGAATATTTTTGACGTGCTTGAGTTTACCGGTCACGCTCAGTTTAGGCGGAGTGAAGCCGACCTTATCCTGAGCATCGGAGCTGGCTTCAATGCTGCCGGTTACGCTGACGCCGGCCAACTGCTCCAGAAAGTCGAGGTGGAAGAAGGCCCGCCGGAATTCGCCGTCGGTGATGCTTTTTAAGCCGACGGCTTCTTCTTTTTTAACGACCTCGGCGATGTATTTGTCTTCAACCTGGCGCAGTTGCTCGGCGGATATCTCGCCCCGGTGCCGGCGCAGGCGAGCTTCAAGCACCGCCGGCGGCCTGAGCAAACTGCCCACGTGATCGGCGCGGAAGGGGGGATTTGTTTTTGACATCGGTTTCTCCTTTGAAAATAGACTTGTGGGTCAAACTTAAGTTTGTCCTACGGTGATTTTCATTGTCGCTGTCGTTTCAACCGAGACTGTTCGACTCCGTTGAAAATCGCCCTCACCCCCAACCCCTCTCCCTGAGGGAGAGGGGAGTCGCGTCAGCGACGGGGTGAGGGCTAAAATTACTTCCGTTCGGCAAGGGGCGGAGCGGGATAGACAAACTCGGCAGAGGCAAACTCGGCCGGCCAGACCAGTTCCGGCTTGCCGCTTTGGTATTGCAGCAGAACAAACGGTACCTTGCCGGTGCCGTCTTCATTAAACGTCATGTGGCCGGCCACGGTATCGAGATCGGTGGCGGCGATGGCATCTCGAATGGCGGCGCGATCAAGGGTACCGGCCCGTTCGATGGCGTCGGCCAAAATCTGTACGGCGGCGTATGATGGCCCTACTTGCGGGTCGGCCGGGCGATCCATCATTTCCTGATGCTTGGCGTTCAGCTCATCGACGCCGGGGTATTGCACAGCGTTGTGCCAGCCGGGAGCCAGCAAAACGTAATCGCCACTGCTGCCCAGCGCCTCGCTCCAGGTGGGGACGTCGGGCGCACGAATAAAGAACGCAGCCTGAGGAGAGTAATCCAGTTCGCTCATCTGCTTGTAGATGGTCAGACCGTCGGGCGGGATGGGTAAGGCCAGCAGCATTTGAACATCGGCTTCTTTGGCCTTGAGAATAATATCGGTGAAATCCTGGCTGCCGGGTGCGTATTCTTCATATAAAACCACCTCGTAGCCGGCCTTCTCGGCCTCTTCGCGCCAGAGGCCACCCAGCTCGACGCCCCAGTCAGTTTGCTCTTGCAAAATACCAACGCGCAAGGGACGTTCGCCCTCAGGCAGGGCATTGAAGAATTCAAACGTACCGGCAGCTATCGCCGGAGATTTAATAAATGGAGAGAACAGATATTTGTAGCCTTGCTGATGCACCTTCCACAGGGCAAAAGCTACACCCAGGTAAGGCACCTGGTTCTTCTCGGCGATAGCCGCCGCCGCCGCGTGCAGGCTGCTGCCGAAACCGCCCAGATAGGCCACGACGTCATTGTCGGAGTAGAGCGTTTCCAGATGGCTTACGGTTTTGCTGGGGTCAGACTCGTCATCGAGTATGGTTAAATGCAAGGGGATTTTGGCATCGTATTCTTTAACGTAGACGCCACCCTCGGCGTTGATGGCCTCAACAGCCATCTGGTAGCCGCGCTCAACCTGGGCACCACCGCCGGCAAAGGGGCCGGTCAGCGGCACCACTGCTCCCACTTCGATGGCGGCCGGAGCGTCGGCGGCCGGAGCGGCTTCACTCTCGGTGTCGGCGGCGTCGCTCCCGGTATCGGCGGCTTCAGCTTGGTCGCTGCTTTCTTCAGCCGGAGCCGGAGCGGGTGTTGCCTGTGCTCCACAACCTATCATCACCAGCGCGGTTAGCAGCGCCACAATTATAAGAAAACCTCGTTGTATCATTTTTTCCTTCCTCCATTGGAACTTTTGGAACTTACAGAATAGGTTAATAGATATTTTTTAGGCCGAACCCATAAGTTTGGCTTGAATACGCTCCCACAACTCCATTAAACCGCCGGGCAATATCAAGACCACCCCCACAAACAGCACGCCGAAGATAACCTGGTGAAAGTTGGTGAGGTTGGTGGCCAGCACATCCCGGATGACCACAAAGAAGATCGCGCCTAACAGGGGGCCGATGACCGTCCCCAGACCGCCAACGAAGGTGACCAAAACCGCATCGAAGGTCCACAGCGCAGTGAAGGTAAACTGGTAGTAGTAGCTGACGTGAAAGTAAGCGAAGGTGCTGCCGGTGATGCCGGCCAGAAAGGCGCTCAGCACAAACGCCGCCATTTTGTGCCGAAAGGCATCGACGCCGATGGCTTGCGCCGCCGCTTCATCCTCGCGCACGCTCATCATGCCCAGCCCCAGCTTGGTTCCAGTTAGCCAGAAGGCCACGGCTACAATCGCCACTAACACGCTTAGCGACAGGTAGTAACGCGGCACCAGATTGTAGCTGACCAACTGCGGGCCGGGCAGAGCCGAATTACCGGGCAATATGTTGCCCACCGTCACATCGAGCGCCTCAGCTACAGCCAGCGTACCGATGGCGAAATAGATGCCGCGCAGCCGCAGGGCCGGATAGCCGATAATCGCCGCAAAGAGGGCAGCCGCCGCGCCGCCGGCCACAAAACTGAGCGGCAGCGGCCAGCCGGCCAGCCACAGTAAGCGGGTGGTCAGCGCCCCCAATCCGTAAAAGGCGGCGTGGCCTAAATTGATCTGCCCCGCGAAGCCGGCCAGGATGTTCCAACTGGAGGCCAGCGCGGCCACGATGAACAGTTGGACCAAGATCGTCAGCACTTTGTTGTTACTAAATGGCAGAGCAGGCACAACCGCCAAAGCCACCAGGACAACACCCACCATCAACCAGCGGCCACCTTTCACGCGGCACCTCCAAACAGCCCCTGCGGCCGGACGCTCAGCACAATGAGAAACAGAATCAGCCCCACCAGTTCGCGGTACTCGCCGCCAAAGTAATAGGCGCTGAGCGACTCGCTTACACCCAACAAAATACCCGCCGCAATCGTTCCGCCGATGCTGCCCAAGCCGGCCAGCACCACCACAATCAGCGCTTTCAGCGTCCATTGCAGGCCAATGAACGGACTAACGCTAAAGCCGACGCTAACCAGCGTACCGGCAATCCCGGCCAGCGACGCCCCCAGTCCAAAGGTAAGCAGGTAGGTGCTTTTGATGTCGATGCCGGTCAGCGAGGCAGTCTGCCAATCTTCGGCAGTGGCCCGGATCGCTTTGCCCCACAATGAGCGATTAAGAAACAGCTCCAGAAAGACGACCGCCAGAATGGCGATAACCAACCCGGCCAGGCGAATAACCGGCAGCCGCACCCCCAGTATTTCTAACGCACTGGCGGCATAGGCTGTGGTGATACTGCGATCATCGGCTGTCCACAGTTGAATCGCCAGGTTTTGCAGAATAAGCGTCAGACCAAAGCCAATGAGCAGCGAGTTTTTAATGCGATGCTCTTCATCAAACTTGATGGTCGGGCGAAACAAGCCCTGATGCAGCAGCAAGCCCACCCCAAACAGAATAGGTATCACCAAAAACATCCCCACAAACGGATCGATGCCGTACAGGTTGAACAGCCAAAAGGTGGCATACCCTCCAATCATAATCAGCTCACCGTGGGCTACGTTCAGGATTTTGAGAACCCCAAACACCAGCGACAATCCCAAAGCGGCCAGCCCATACAAAGCGCCAACCAGTATGCCGGATACAATATTTTGGACAATAATCTCCATTGATGCTCCCAGAGTGTGTTCGATGAAGTAGGTGTAAACGAACGAGTCCGTTCTGTGTATGCAGTTAGAGGCTAGAGATTAGAGAGTGAAGACTGGAGATTAGAGACTGTTGTGGTATTCCCAGTCTCTTTATTCTCCATTCTTCATTCTCTATTCTCCATTCTCCTAAATTCCCATATACGCGGCGCGAACCCGCTCGTCGCTGAGCAGATTGGGGCCGGTGTCTTGCTGTACAATCCGGCCGGTTTCGATAACGTAAGCGTATTCGGCAATTTCGAGGGCCAAGTTGACGTTTTGCTCAACAATCAGAATCGCGATGCCCTCGCTGCTGATTTGGCGGATGACGGCGAAGATATCTTCTACAATTAGTGGGGCTAACCCCAGCGACGGCTCATCCAAGATGAGCAGTTTGGGTTGGAGCATCAGCGCCCGGCCAATGGCCAACATCTGCCGCTGTCCGCCGCTGAGCGTGCCGGCCTTTTGCGATTGCCGCTCGGCTAAAATCGGAAAGATCTCGAACACGCGCTGCATGGTGGCCGCTTTTTTGGCGCGGGCCGCCGGGGGAAACGCGCCCAACTCCAAATTTTCCAGCACCGACAGCGTCGAGAAGGTGCCGCGCCACTCTGGCACCAGACACAAGCCCATGTTGACAATTTGGTGGGTGGGCGTGGTGGTAATATCTTGTCCCAAAAATGAAATGCTGCCTTTTGAGGGCCGCAGCAAGCCCATCACGGTTTTGAGGGTGGTGGTTTTGCCGGCTCCGTTGGGACCGACCATCGCCACGACCGTACCGGCTCCTACTTCCAGCGAGACATCCCATAGCACCGGCAGGTCGCCATAGGCCACATCGATGCCGTTAACGTGCAGCATATCTGTCCCCCAGGTAGGCTTTGATCACCTGCGGATTGCGCGAAACTTCATCGGGTGTACCTTCGGCAATTTTGGTACCGGCGTTGAGCACCACCACGTGGTTGGACAAGTTCATAACCGCTTTGACAATATGCTCAACGACAATCACGGTGATATCCTGCTCCTTCAAGCCGCTGATCAACTTCATCGCCGCCGTGACTTCGGTGGGGGTCAGGCCGGCCATAAACTCATCGAGCAGCAGCAGCTTGGGGCGCGTTGCCAGCGCCCGGCCCATCTCTAGCCACTTACGCTCCATAACCGTCAAACTGCTGGCTTTTTGCGCGTGCTTGCCGGCCAGCCCGATAAACTCCAGAATCTCCAGGGCTTCGGCTTTGGCCTGTTTGGGACCGGTCGCCGGATGATGGCCGTACAGCCGGCCGGTCATTACATTTTGCAGCGCGGTGAGATGCAGAAACGGCCGCACCAACTGAAAAGATCGGGCGATACCTCGGGCCGAGACCTGGTGAGCCGACAGGCCGGTAATCTCCTTGCCCTGCAAAAAGACCTGGCCCGACGTCGGCGGAAAGGTACCGGCCACAATATTGAACGCCGTCGATTTACCGGAACCGTTCGGCCCGATCAAACCGACCACATCACCTTGGGCAACGGTAAACGAAAGGTTGCTTAAGGCTAGCAACCCTCCAAATGATTTGCTTACATTCTTGATTTCCAGCAGCACTGCTTTCTCCAAAACCGGCTTCTTAGCGGCATCGATATGATTTAAAAGATGAATAACGGCTCTATTTGTGCTAGGGGTAATTGGTAACAGGTAACTGGAGATCGAATTATGAGTTACGAAGTTCAAAAGGTGACAGTCACTAAAGTGACTGTCACCTTTGTCGATTCCGTATTTTATGAAAGATGGTGAAGAGGAAGATGGGCGGCAAAGGTGAGGTGAGCATTTGTATCCTTCATCATTGCAAAGAGATGTACCATAGAATGCTTAATGATATGTCTGAATTGGTTGGATTTGATAAGTGGCCGCAGTAAAGCAGGATGCATGAGGTGCGGTCAAACTTTGTATAAAGTAACACAGCTATTGAGCAACTGTCAATATCGATTTAGTATCAAGGTTATAGACAAGTAACTGTTCAGCCAAGCGATGTCGATATCAATAGGCTAAGGCTAAGGCTGATTCACGCCGAGTAGTCTTGCGGCTGAATAGTTACATAGACAACCCTATAGCCCCGCTGATGGGAACATCAAGACGCTTAAGGCATTTCGAGTGATGATTAGGAGGAAGAAATTTACAGAAGGTAGTGGGTTTTTGGTTATTGGATAACGAAGGTCTTTTGGCTTTCCAAATTAGCTTGGGATAAGTATACCACAGAATGATGACAGGACAATGCGGAAGGGTAGGCGCAACGAAAGTTGCGGGCCTAGACATAGCAAGCCGATTATAGTATGATGCGATCATATCCAAGTAAGGAAAAACTTGCTACTTAAGGGGAATACTATGGCAGACATATCTCCAACGCAATACACGCCGGAAACCATCGATACGGCTTACGAGGCTTTCCTGGCTGCATATCCAACCTATAAAAACACGGCTCTGCTCGATGAATGGCGGGCCACCGAATACAGCCGGCTCGATGCCCAACACCAGATTTATCTCGATTATACCGGCGGCGGGCTGTATGGCACCAGCCAGTTGCAGCAGCATATGACGATGCTGCAAAACAATGTGCTGGGCAACCCCCACTCGGCCAACCCGACCTCGCTGGCGATGACCGATTTGGTGGAGTCGACCCGCCATTACGTGCTGGCTTATTTCAACGCCTCGCCCGATGAGTACATCGCCATCTTTACGGCCAATGCCAGCGGTGCGCTTAAGCTGGTGGGCGAGGCCTACCCCTTTGGCCCCGGCAGCCGCTATGTGTTGACGTTCGATAACCACAACTCGGTTAACGGCATCCGCGAGTTTGTCCGCAGCAAGGGAGCCGAATTTATCTACGCCCCGCTGACCACGCCCGATTTACGGCTCGATCAAGATCGGCTGGCTGACTTACTGGCTGCTGCTAACCCGGCCGGTCACAACCTGTTCGCCTTCCCGGCCCAATCGAACTTTTCCGGGGTTAAACACCCCTTAAGCCTGGTGGCTCAAGCCCAGGATCAAGGTTGGGACGTGCTGCTCGATGCGGCGGCCTTTGTGCCGACCAACCGCCTCGACCTGAGCCAGGTCAAACCGGAGTTTGTGGCCATGTCCTTTTACAAGATGTTCGGCTACCCGACCGGCATCGGGGCGCTGCTGGTGCGTAAATCGGCGTTTGCCAAATTGCAGCGACCCTGGTTTGCCGGAGGCACGGTTAACTTTGCCAGCGTGCGGGGCGAGGGGCATTATCTGGCTCCCAATGAAGCCGCTTTTGAAGACGGCACGGTTAATTATCTCAACATCCCGGCGGTGAAGATTGGGCTGGAGCATTTGGAAAAGGTCGGGGTCGAGACCATCGGCGAGCGGGTGCGCTGCCTGACCGGCTGGCTGATCGAGCAGTTGCTGACTCTAAAACACAGCAACGGCAAACCGATGATTCGCCTGTACGGCCCGGCCAATACCGACATGCGCGGCGGCACGGTCACGCTCAACTTTTACGATCCCGATGGGCTGCTGCTCGATTATCGCCGCATCGAGGAGTTGGCCAACGACGAAGGTATCTCGCTGCGCACCGGCTGCTTCTGCAACCCCGGTGCCGGTGAAATTGCCGAAGGCTTAACCCGCGAGGATATGCTGGCCGGCTTACAGGACGGGGGCACGATGAGCCTGCCCCGCTTCGTGCAGGTTATCCAGCATCGAGGCAACAAGAGCGCCGGAGCCATTCGCGTTTCGGTCGGCCTGGCGACCAACTTTGCCGATGTCTACCACTTTATGCAGTTTGCCGCCGGCTTCCGCGACAAAACCAACCTCAACATCGGACAGGTTACATTCGACATTGAGTCGTGTCGGGTTATTCGCGATGGGAGTTAGAGCGTATAGGCTGAAGGCATCAAGACAATGTATTTAACACCTGCCGGATAGCTGTGCGTAGATCGATAAAGCGGTATGGTTTGGCGACCACGCCCTTAAATCCATAGGCTTCATAATTGGCCATTATGGGATTGGTGGTGTAACCGCTAGAGACAATCACTTTAGCCTGGGGATCGATCTTGAAGATTTCCTGGGCCGCTTCGTGCCCACCCATTCCGCCGGGAATGGTTAAATCTACGATCACGATATCGAAGGCTTGTCCATTTTGGTAAGCATATTGATAGTTGTCGATGGCTTCTTGGCCGTCGACGGCGTAGGCGACGCTATGGCCCATCGTTTTCAGCATAGAGCCTAGAACCTCTCGAATGACGGCTTCATCATCAAGCACCAGAATACGGATGCCAGCAATTGTTTCAACATCGGCATCGTCTACTATTTGGCCGAATGTTGCTATCTTTGCTGCCTCTACAGCCGGCAGGCTGATGGTGAAAATGGTGCCTTTATTTAGCTGAGAGGCAACCGTGATAGAACCGTTGTGTTTGCTGATGATCGAGTGGGTGATGGCCAACCCCAGCCCGCTGCCTTTCTGTTTTGTGGTGAAGTAGGGGTCGAATATTCTTTCCATATGTTGTGGCGCTATGCCCAAACCTTCATCTTGTACAACGATTTGCACATATTTGTGCTGCCCAAATTCCACATTAGCGGCGGAAAGGGTAATGATACCGCCGTTGGGCATGGCCTGCTGGGCGTTGATGATCAGGTTGCTGATCACCTGGCTCAGTTGCCCTTTATCGGCTTTGACCGACCATAAATGAGGCTCGATATTTGTTAGCAGTTTGACGCTACTGCCATGCAGGGAAAATTGAGCCATGTCAGATAGGGTTTCACCAATGGACAGCGTTTCTTTGATGGGATCGCCGCCTCGGGCAAACGTAAGCAGTTGTTTCGTCAGGTTTTTGGCGCTTTCCAGGGATTGCTCGGCTACTTCAAGGTAAGAAGCGGCTTGATGATCGGGCGAGAGAACCATCTTGGCCAGTTGGATATTGCCAAACACGGCGGTCAGCAAGTTGTTAAAATCGTGAGCAATGCCGCCGGCCAACACCCCCACCGATTCGAGCTTTTTCAACTTTAAACGCTCTTCTTCAGCCCGTTTGCGATCGGTGAGGTCGCGGGCAATACTCAAGATCACCCGTTCGCCTTCATACCCAACCAGGCACGATTGAATCTCCACCGGAATTTGCCGACCATCTTTGGTGGTATGAACCGTTTCAAAAATCTGTATTTTATCAAACGGCATTTCTTGAATAAGCTGTTTGATGGCATTTGCATCAAGCGTGGCATCGATATCGACCGGCCCCATTGAAAGCAACTCTTCGCGCGAATACCCTAAAATCTCAACCGCCGCGCTGTTGGTATCAATAAAGTTGCCCTCAAAATTAATCACCCACACCGTATCGCGCATACCGTTTACTAAGGCACGATATTTTTCCTCGCTCTCGCGTAAGCCCTGCTCTACCAACTTTCGCTCGGTAATATCGCGAGCAATACCATAGTAAAAAGTTTTATCGGCCAGTTTATACTTCTTGCCGCTGATTTCAATGGGGATTAGTGTGCCATCTTTCGTTTTATGGGTGGTTTCAAATATCTGCCGTTCATCAAACGGAAAAGTGGCCCAAAACGCGTTAAAATGCTCGATTGAGAAATTGGGATCGATATCGGATACGGCTTTTCCTATCATTTCATCTTTTGCCCACCCGGTAATAGCACAAGCACATTCATTGGTATCAACAATAACGCCCTCTTCCGAAATCAAATAGATAGCATCAGAAGCGGTTTCAACCAATTGCCTGTATTTGGCTTCGCTCTCTTTGATAATTTGCTCGGCATGCTCCAATTCAGCAATCCGCTGACGCATTGCCTGCAATTCGGCTACCAGTTGCTCTTTGGTTTTGTCGTCATCACGCATTGATGTCTCGCTAAATATATTGGTAGATTAATCAATTTTTACGATGTATCGCGAACCCGCAAAAACGCCCTAATTGGGCGAGTTTGGAGGCAATATCGGTTGATTTGAGGATAAGTGTATTGATGAGAAAAAGTGTGTTAAGTCAATCGTAGGGGGGGTAGTTTCACTATTTCACTCAAGAGTCTCTTTTGGCCGGAATATCCAGGTGTTAAGTCAATCGTATTGGGGGTAGTTTCACTATTGTAGCTGGAGACCCGCTAAAATGAAAAGGAGCTACCCGGAATTTTCCTACCGATGCGCATAACAATTATACGGTACAACCGGAGTTAAGCCAGCTAGCCCCCATCCACCTTAAAATTTATCGCTTCCGGTTTCATGCGTTTACGTCTGTTTCATGATTGTGGTTATTTGTTCAAAGAGTCTATTGTTGTAGGGATAGAGCCGTGCTACAATAAATTACAAAGAATATGCTGCCGGAAGGCAAAAGAGTCTATTTCACCAACCTTAGTAATATGAGTTACGCAGTTGGGCGTATAGCAAGGTGACAGTCACTTATTCATTAGAAATGAGCGTCCGTTTGGCCCACATAGCTCAATTTAGTGCATCGAAGTGACTGTCACCTTTAGAAGTGCGTAACTCATAAGTAAATCACCATCGCGGCTTAAGTTTATGCCGCGTTTTTATTTACACCAAAACAAGCCAACATTGTGCTGTAGAATAAAAGGAGAGAGAAATATGGCCCGCGATCAAAATGTAATGAGTCCCTCAACGTGGCTTGAGATTATGCAAAACATCAACCCCCTGGCGTTGTGGTGGCAAAATGCCACCGGCCAAATTGGTCTGGTCAACATCAATTACAAAAACTCTGCCAACCCAACGTTGGAAAAAGAAATTGTTGAAGAAACAGCCAGCTATGGCCGCCAGCTCGGTCGCATTAATGATGTTGTAGAAATTTTGCTGCAACGTATACCCGACGACAGCTTATCCGAACCACAACGAACATCAAAAAAATCGTTCGAAAAGATGAGAGCCGACATTGCTCTCGTTAAAGCTCAACACAATTCTCTCCCTGCGAAAAGTGTCAAGAGTTTTATCGACGCGCTAGAGCAGTTAAAACAAGATGATCACCCGGCGTATGAGCAAGTTAAAGCGCAGTTAATGACCGCTCTAACTGATAATAAAGGAGCTAACGGTTAATGGGGAGGCGGTTGGAGATAAAACACCCTATTGCCAACTTAAGGTGCATTCACGCCAACTCTGCTCAACCTTTTCCAACGTAACATGCATTCACGCCAACTCTGATCGACCTTTTCCAACGTAACATGCATTCACG
>JAGRBY010001140.1 GCA_020433835.1 Anaerolineae bacterium
CGGCAGGCCATTAAGGTCAAAATCACGGCTATTAATCCTAACAGGCATTGGGCCTGTTTATGAGTAAAGATCATCGAAGTTCAGTTATACCTTACCCTGCTGCTCGACCCAGTCGCGCTGGGTTGTACTGACCGACGGTTTGGCCGGGTGTTGGACATATCGCTCAAAAATTGAAGCTAAACGTTCAGCGTTGCGGTCGATGTTAAATTCTTGGATCACCTTTTGACGACCTCGCCGGCCCAGTTCCGCCCGGAGGGTTGGATTTTCTAATAGACGCTGCAATGCTTCGGCCAGCGCCATCTCGTCTTTTTCGTTGACCAGCAGCCCGCATTCCTCGTTTTCGATTAACTCGGGGATGCCCGATACGTAAGTCGAAATAGCCGGGATTTCCGTGGCCATCGCTTCCATGAGGACGTTGGGAATGCCGTCGATATCGCCGTTGCTGGCTACAATACAGGGCAGGGTGAAGATATCGGCCTGGTTGAGATACTGTCTGAGCTGTTCTTGATAGACGGCTCCGACCATTTCCACCTCACCGGCCAGGTCGTTTTGAGCAATCAAATCCTCGATAATCGGCCGCTCCGGCCCTTCGCCGGCGATGATGCAGCGAAATTTTAGCCCACGATCCTTTAAGATTTTGCAGGCTTTGACCAGATAGGGTGTTCCCTTTCGTTCAGCCAATTGGGAAACCAGTAAGATAATCGGAACCGGGTTATCGGCTTTAGCCGCCGGCGGGACAAAGCTGTTCACCGACAAACCGTAGTGGACCGTGTGCATTTTGTGATTATATTCGTCCCGGCCGATCAATTTGTTGATGAAGCGGCGGTTGTATTCGGAGACAACGATCACAAATTTCGCCTCTTTGACTTTCTCTTTGAGAATGAGTTGATCATAAAACAGGTTGTTGTGAGCCGTAAAGCTAAATGAGATATCCAGCAGCCGGGCTAAGACCAGTGTCACCGTGGCGGCGTTAATGCTGAAATGGGCGTGAACATGGTCTATTTTTTGGCGTTTAACCTCATCGGCCAGATAAGCGGCTTCGCAAAAGTGGTAGAACGTCCGGCGTCTGTTCGAGAAGCTCTCTCCTTTTCGGGTCATAACAAAGGCGAAGGTTCCCAAATATTTGCGCGGGTGTCTAACCAGGTAGCTAAGCTGCCTACCAAAGAATTTTGCCCAGGAGGTCGGAAAGACATAGGTGGTTGAGGCGACCATATCTTTGGACTCTTGGGAGAGGCTGGCCTCATCTGGTTTCCAAACAGCAAATGTAGATACGTGTAGCCCGGCTTGCTGCAGTCCCAGGACCTCACGGTAGACAAACGTTTCGGTTAACACGGGGTATTCGTGATTCACATAGCCAATGCGAATATTTTGGCTCATTCTAATGCTCCGATCCATTCAGGTGATGTTTGGGTGGGATTTGGCCTAAGACCTGATAGTAAATGGCTCTGGTCCGGGCGGCAACCACTTGCGCATGAAATCGCTGTTTGGCGACCGCTTGGGCGCGACGGCCCATCGTCTGCAATTGGGTCTCGTCGCTCAAAATCTGCTCCAGGGCTGCCGCCAGTGCGTCGGCATCATTCGGCGGGACAATTAACCCGGTTTGCCCGTGCTCGACCAGATACCGCGATCCGCCGACGTTGGTGCTGACCACGGCCCGGCCGGCGGCCATCGCTTGCATGACCACCATCGGCGCCGTCTCCAAAATTGAGGAGAGAACCAACGCCGAGCAGTCGGCATATTCTTTGAGTAAGGCGGTTTCATCCAGCCGACCCAAAAAGAAAACGTGTTCGGCCAGGTCATGATCATCGACAAATTGTTTTAGATCACGTTCATACGTAGCGACCTCATTGGGCGATCCCCCCGACCCGGCCAACCGGAGGGTCGCTTGCGGCAGCCGACGGTGTAACTTGGCGAACGCCTGAAGCAAGATATGCACCCCTTTACGGGGAATTAGCTGTCCAGCAAAAAGCAGTTGGTGCGTCTGACCTGGCTCTGACAGGTTAAAGTAAGCCTCGGCAATGGGATTTTCAATGTCGTA
>JAGRBY010001141.1 GCA_020433835.1 Anaerolineae bacterium
ACACCCATGACCCAAACATCGCTGCCGTTAGTCAGTATCGGCATTCCCACCTACAACCGGGCGGATGGATTTTTGAAACAAGCGCTGCAAAGCGCCGTTGATCAAACCTATCCCCATCTTGAGATAATCATCGCCGACAACTGCTCCACCGATGATACGGAGGGAGTGGTCAGCTCCTTTAAGGACCCCCGCATTAACTATTTCAAGCATGCCCAAAATATCGGCGCGGCGAATAACTTCAACTTTTGTTTGGATCAAGCGCAGGGAGCCTACTTTTTGATGCTGCATGACGATGATCTGATCGATCCCGATTTTGTGACCGTCTGCATGAAAAAAGCACAGTACAATACCGAACTGGGCGTCATCCGCACCGGCGCCCGTGAGATCGACGGGCAGGGGCGGCTGCTGCACCAAACCCGTAACCAGGTTGACGGGCTGTCCACCGCCGATTTTTTCCGAGGTTGGTTTAAGTACAAAACCTCATTTTATCTGTGCAGTACATTGTTCAACACCCACCGGCTCAAAGAACTGGGCGGGCTTCATTCCAAACACAATCTGTTGCAGGACGGCGTGGCAATTGTGCAGCTAGCCGCCAAGTACGGCCGGGCCGATGTGGAGGAGGTCAAAGCCAGCTTCCGCAAACACGAAGGCGAGTTAACCTTCGCCGCCAAAGTGGGCGACTGGTGCGATGACTTTTTGAGCCTGCTCGATCTGATGGTCGCCTTAGCCCCGGACAGCAAAGCCCAAATTAGAGAAGAAGGCATGCGCTTTTTTGCCGAGGTCTGCTACAAACGGGCCAAAGCGGTTAAATCGTCGTCACAGCGGAGGCTGGCCTACCTGGTAGTGTATCGAAAATTCAAATTCCGATACATACCGCCGCCGATTTACTATTTTATCCAACGCCGGCTTGAGTTTATCGGTTCTCGCGCATGAAGATCGCCTTTTTTGTGACCGAGTTTCCCGCTCTGTCACAAACCTTTGTCCTCAACCAAATCACCGGGCTGATCGACCGGGGCCATGAGGTGGCGATTTATGCCAGAGATCCCGACCACCAACCGGCGGTTCACGCCGATGTTGAACGCTACGATCTGCTGCGACGAACCACCTACCATCGTCCCTTCCACCAAACGGTCCCTCGGAACAAGGCGACGGGACTGCTAAAAACGGCCAACCTGCTCTTAACCCATCGCGATCAGCAACGCCCCCTACTAAAATCGCTCAATCTATTTGAATTCGGCCCAGAAGCCGCCTCATTAAGCCTGTTTTACCGAACGCTGGCATTTTTGGAGAGTGGGCTGCCCCAATACGACATCGTTCACTGTCATTTCGGTCCTAACGGCAATCTAGGGGCCTTATTAAAACAGCTCGGAGCCATTCGCGGCAAACTGGTGACGACCTTTCACGGGTATGATCTGACCAGCCTGATTAAGCAAGCCGGCCCGGAGCAGTATAACTCGCTGTTTAAACTGGGTGACCTCTTCTTACCCATCAGCCGGCGCTGGCAAGAAACCCTGATCCAACTGGGCTGTCCTCCGGAAAAAATTGTGGTTCACCGCATGGGCGTCGATCTCAATAAGTTTCTGTTTACTCCTCGCCAACCTGACCGGGGGCAAGTTCGACTGTTGACCGTGGCTCGGTTGGTGGAGAAAAAGGGCGTGGCTGATGGTATTCGGGCGGTGGCCAGGGTGGCGGCCAAGCACCCTCAACTCACCTACCACATTGCCGGCGATGGCCCCCTCAGAGGCGAACTGCAAGATTTAATTGATGAGCTAGAGGCCGGTCACCGGATTAAACTACTGGGCTGGCAGCCGCAGGAGAAAATCATCGAACTGATGCAGCAAGCCCATATCCTGGTCGCTCCGAGCGTAACCAGCGCCGACGGAGACCAGGAAGGCATCCCGATAGTGCTGATGGAAGCGATGGCCCAGGGACTGCCGGTATTGAGCACCCACCACAGCGGCATCCCTGAACTGGTGCAGGATGGCCAATCGGGCTTTCTGGCGGCTGAACACGACATCGATGGCCTGGCTGAAAAA
>JAGRBY010001142.1 GCA_020433835.1 Anaerolineae bacterium
GGTCACAGGAGTTTGAGTAGACATTACCAGCTCCTTCTCAATTTTGAGACGGGTGATCGTTGGCAGACGCATCATTTGCGGCCAAGCCGCCGTCTTTGCGTACGCGCCAGACGTGCAGCGAGATAAGCAGTGTAATGAGCAGCGGCAAGACGGCCACGTGCAGCGTATAGAACCGGATGAGCGCGTTCTGGCCCACCTCCGAGCCGCCCAATAGCATTGCCCGGGCCGCGCTGCCAGCGACCGGTGCGTAACTGGCAATATTTGTTCCGACGGTGATGGCCCAGTAGGCCAGTTGATCCCAGGGCAGCAGGTAGCCGGTAAAACTGGCCCCCAACGTGAGTAACAGTAAGACGACCCCGACAATCCAGTTAAACTCGCGCGGTGGCTTGTAAGCCCCGGTGTAAAACACCCGCGCCATGTGCAGGATCGCCACTAACACCATCAGATGCGCCGACCAGCGATGCATATTGCGCGTAAACTGGCCCAGCGGCACGGATAATTGGATTTCTTTCATCGTCGGATAGGCCCGCTCTATCGACGGCACGTAGTAGAACATCAGCAGTACGCCGGTAAACACCAGCACCCCAAACAAAATGGCCGTTATGATACCCAGGCCAAACGAATACGACCACCGCAAGCTCTGGCGGCTGATCTTGACCGGGTGAAGGTGAAAGAAAATATTGCTGGTCATCGCCAGCGAGCGATCAAGTGGGTTATCCGGCCAGCCATGCCGAAAGAACGACCGCCACAGCCGCGAGTTAAACAATCTTTGAGAAAATGAGTTGTAGGCCATCATCTATCCTCCCATCGCCCACCCTGGTCGCCCGGCGGTTCGGCAACAGCGCCGGGCGGGGAACTTATTGCCTAATTCCCGGTCACTGAAAAGGTCTGCACCATGCCTAAAGCATAATGATCTTCATTATTCTCATTGATGTGGCAGCCCAGTTGATACTGGCCCGGCTGGTCGATAGTCCACTCCAGCGTGGCTGTTTCGCCGGGCATAACATCTTCGACTTCTGATTCCTTGCCGTTGACCTCGAAGGGTTCGTCGTTAGCGCCGGCGGGTTCCAGGACGGCTTCGTGCTTCTCTGTGCCGGCATTCTCAAAGATAAATTTCATCGGGCCGGCCGGAATACTGGTCTTGTCCATCTCGAACTTGAAATCGCTCATTTTGACATGAACTTCGGTGGGACCGCTCGCAGCCTGGCCACCGCCACAGGCCGCTAGCGACAGCGCGACCAGCGATAAAAGTACTAAAAGCAGAAAAATCGATTGTTTACGCATGATCATTTTCCTCCCGGATTTACTAGGGGCCGGGTCTCCCTCGGCCTGATTGAATTAAATTATTTTCCGCATGAAATGAGACAGGTTAGGTCAAGCTGTCTCCTACCATCTCTTTCTCGAATAACACCGCTTCGGTAAACTGAAACGATTCCATTTTTACAGCCTCGGTTGGACAGCGGGCGGCGCACAGGCCGCAGCGAATGCAGCGCGTTGGGTCAAGCAGCATGGCCGAGGCGGTCGGTTGCCCGGTTGTATGGCGTTCGATAATGGCTGCCACCGTTTCATCGCCAGCCACAGCCGATATCGGCACTAATTTCAGACAGTCGGTGGGACATACATCTACGCAACCGTTGCATAAGACGCACAGGTCGCCCTTAAAAATCGGATTGAGGGTGCAGATCAAACAGCGCCGCCCCTGTTCCCGCGCCGTCGCTTCATCAAAATCCAGTTCCACCTTAGCCACGCCGATACGCCGCTCTACCGGCAGCGCCGGAGGCTGACGACGCGGCCGGCGCAGGTAGTCGCGCCAGGGAGCCACGCTGGGATAATCGCGCCTGGAAATGGTCGTGAAGAAACCTTTACGAACCAGACGCGGCCGAACGTTCTGGAGATAGGCGTGGATGCCGCGAGCCGCCCGTTGGCCATCGGCCACGGCGTTGATGATCAGACGCGGGCCAAAGGCGATGTCGCCGCCGGCAAACACCCCTGGCGCGGTCGTAATTAGCGTTTCTTTGTTTACGGCCAGGG
>JAGRBY010001143.1 GCA_020433835.1 Anaerolineae bacterium
ATTTACAGCCTTTTAATTGTCCCTCTGCGCGTCCAAGATAGGATCATCGGCACGCTAGGGCTATCGCGCGATGCCCCCGGTTCGCCTTACACAGCCGACCAAGAACGCTTCTTGCAGCAGATAGCGGACCGGGCGGCGCTTTTTATCGAGAATGCTCGCTTGTTTGAAGAAGTGAAACAGCAAAGCACGCACCTGCGGGCCTTAACTCGCCGACTGGCCGAAGTTCAAGAAATAGAACGGTCGGCACTGGCCCGAGAACTACACGACCAAGTCGGACAAAATCTTACCGGCCTGGACCTCAATTTGACCATTATTCAGGGGCAGCTCGCTTCGGTTCCGGAGCCGGGTAGAACTTTCATTAAGCCTCGTCTGGATGACTCGCTGGCACTTGTCGAAGAGATGGGTGAACGGATACGCAATTTAATGGGCGAGCTCATACCGCCTGTTCTTGATGATTACGGATTGATAGCGGCTCTGCAGTGGTACAGGCGCAAAATCGCCTCACGAATGGGCTTTACCATTACTATTCGCGCCAAGGAATTGGCCACCCGCCTGGCGGCACCTACCGAGCAAGCGCTGTTTCGCATTACGCAAGAGGCGCTCACCAACGTTGCCCGTCACGCCCAAGCCAGTGCCGTAACGCTCACCGTAGAAACAGAAGGGAGCACTGTCTGTCTTATTATCGCTGACAACGGCCTGGGCTTTGTATCTACCGGCATCGGCCAGAAAACTACCCGAGAAAGATGGGGCCTGATGATGATGGCCGAACGGGCCAAATCCGTGGGTGGCCAATGCCACATCGAATCGACTCCGGGACAGGGTACACGTGTTGTTGTAGAAGTGCCTTACTCAGAAACTGCCTAGAGGCATTTTGTAAGAGGCAAGCACACATTGGGGTTAAATTCAACTAAGATCATGGCGAAACACTTTTCACACATCGCGTTTTATGGGGTCAACCCCACGAAATCTTGTTAAGCCGTTACTTCTCTCTGTTCAGCCACCAGATGGCGGTGTTCAAAAGGCTGGCGAAGCTAACCCACAGAAAATAGGGAACCAACAACAACGCTGCGACTTGTCGCACTCGCTTGAAGGAGATGATGGTTGCCAGCAAAGTACTCCATAAAGCGGCAATATCGAACAGCGCCAGATCGGGACGGCGCAGGCCAAAGAAGAGAAAAGACCAGAGCGTATTGAAGCCAAGCTGAACACCATACCAACGCAGCGCTCCATTTACCTCGGTTTCTTGTTCATCGCGTCGAGTCCAAACCAGCCACGAAGCCAGCCCCATCATCAGATAGAGCGTTGTCCACACCGGGCCAAAAATGGAGTTGGGCGGGTTCCAGGTGGGTTTTTTCAGACACTTGTACCACGACGTCAACGATTGAGTGGTTGCCACGGCTCCGGCAGCGCCCGCAATTAAAGGGAGGCCCAGGGCTAGCGGTAAAGCGAGCGTATTGCGACGGGTTATCGTTTTGCGCTCTTGCAAGACGGTGTCCAAACTTTTGCCTTGAGCCAGTGCCTCGGCGCGGGTGGCGATTTCCCGGCTCATATTGCCGAAGATAGGACCGTGAAAAGGGATAAGCACATACCAATAGAGCGTTCCCAGCAGCCCGCGTGGTGCGTAAAATGCCGTTTGGGTCAACTTGGTACGGTTGTCATCAAGCGGCTCGGTTTCAAATTGCAGCCAGCCTCGACCCGGCAGCTTCATTTCGGCCCGCAGCCGCATCATCTGGGGCGGATCGAGCTTTTCAACACGCCAGAAATCGAGCAGTTGGCCCTGAATGAGATCGCGATTGGAATATAAATGGCGGCTCCGCATGCCGACACCGCCGATAATACGGTCGAACAGACCGCGTAACTGCCATAAAATATGGTAGCGAAACCAGCCTTTTTCACCCCCAATGTGCGTAAACGCATTGTAACGCTCCGCCGGCGAGGCTTCGACCACCTGCTCTCGCCGCTCGATCATCATGCCCTGCTCTTCAGCCAGCAAAACATCGGTTTCGGGATCAGGGGCATCCATATT
>JAGRBY010001144.1 GCA_020433835.1 Anaerolineae bacterium
AGCCAAGCATCAGAGCTTTCCCACAAACACTTACGCATCAGCCCAATCGTTGGAGCAATACTTTACACATATTATTGCTACAACGGCCGAACTATTTGCAGTGGGCGCGTGGGCAGGCGGAAGATTGCACACAAATGACGAAAACATTCTTCAAGCCCTGCGCGATTTTGGATTCGGGCTTGGCATGAAAACTGCCATTGTCCTTGATTGCCGGGACCTGAGACCCAAGTCGCCGGATAAGCCATCCGACCTTGCAGTAGGCAGCTATAAATTGCCGGTTCTTTACGCTGCAGCCACACTAACAGACCATCCGGATCACGAGTTATTGATGAAGCTACTGCGGGAAGGGAATTTATCTAGAGACCGGCTGAAAACGGTCGTAGAGATTTTGGAGGAAATGGGAGCTGTGTCATGGAGTGTACAGGTCGCCCTGGAATACGAAAACAAAGCTCGTCTTGCTCTGGATTCATTACCAGACGCAGCAAGAAAGGTGTTGGTAGACTATGTTTGATAACGTTCTTTACAAATACAGGAACCTGGCTGTCATCATTGCTTTTCTTTTTATCACTTACGTCACCATCTCGCTTTGGTTCTTCACGCCACAGCCAGATTTTGAATTTTATTGGAGGCCAGATGATCAATTCGTAATTCAAGAAGTGCCTCCTGAATCTTTGGCAGCTCCCTATTTGGAAGCCGGAGACATCGTACTGGCAATAGATGGTAAGGAAATACATCGTTCGGCCGCTATCTACACCACCCCAGGGGCAAAAACCTCCTATGAGTACACAATTCAACGGGGGAGCGAGACATTTATTCTCGACATCCCCTTTACAGGCACGCCAACATCCATTGGTTTGTCTCACCGTATACCGATTATTGTCCTTACAACTATATTTTGGCTCATAGGGACCATCATTGCTCGTTTTGCCAGCAAGGATAATGTTGTCGCCATTCGCGTCGCTTACGTGTTTGTTATCAGTGCTGTAGCTGTTATTGGTTTATTAGGGGAATTGGTTTCCGTAAGCGGGGCCTGGATTTCTCGCCTGGTCTGGTCTTTTGCTCATGTGGGCACGCTCTACCTCGGTTTTGTTCCCCATCTCAAACCGCTATCACGCAAAACCAACAAAACGTTTCAGTGGCTTCTCATTCTCGCCGGTGTACTGGGCATAGCGGCATTTTTAGAAGCGATCTTCTTATTTCCCCGCCACATGAGCCTGGATCGGAGCATAGGTATCGGTTTCTATGAATTCGCTTTGTTGGTAAGCAGTATCTCGTGGTTAGTTGTTTTAACCACGCTTGTTATACGCGCTTATCGAATGCCCTCGTCCTACGAAAGGCAACAGATCACCATCTTGCTTTTTTTAATTGCTCTGGCGATATTACCTGTCACGACGCTTACCCTTATTCCACGAGCCTTGCTTGATGTCGTTTTTATACCCTTTCCGGTGGCAATTTCGCTTTTCGTACTGGTTCCGGCTGGTTTCTTTTTTGTGATATACCGCCGGGGCTATTTGGGTCTCGATATTGTCTTTAGCAAAACGACAATCTTTCTCACAACGGCCGTCATCTTACTCACCATTTACAGTGTCGGTCTCTACTTCATCAATCATCAGTTCGATTTTGGCTCCAACATTGTTCTGCCGGCCGCCTTGATGCTTCTGCCCATCCTCATGCTGACGCGGTATGTAAACCAGCCGGTTGATAGTTGGGTCTCCAGCTTGTTTTACGGGTCTGTGACAACAAATCGCTCACTCCCGGAATTTGCCACAGCCCTCAGTGCCAGACCTGAACTAACAACGCTCGAAGCAATCGTAAAGAGTGTGGCCGACGATTTTCAAGTGCCGCATATGTTACTGGTGCTTGGTAACGAAGACGGTGTTCTGATGCCTGTGGCCCAGGTCAATGTGAACAATTGGCGGCCGAAACAGATTACGGGATTTGAAGCGTTCCATAAACCCTTGCTGCGCTCCAACATGCGTTCCAAGACCGATCATCCATTATTCAAAGAGTACCAGTGGCT
>JAGRBY010001145.1 GCA_020433835.1 Anaerolineae bacterium
GCTCCCTTATTTCTCTACTCTCCTGCGCCGCTGCTCGCTGATATTCCTCAATAACCAGATGGGCATTGGTCCCACTGAAGCCAAAGGAATTAACCGCCGCTCGGCGAGGTCCGGCCTTTACGTGCCAATCCTTGAGCGCCGTATTCACATAAAAGGGGCTGTCCTCAAAATCAATATGCTCATTGGGCTGTTCAAAGTGAAGCAAGGGGGGCAGCTGCTTATGTTTTAAGGCCAACAGCACTTTGATTAATCCAGCTACTCCCGCCGCCGCTGAAGTGTGGCCGATATTCGTTTTGACCGAACCGATAGCACAATAGTGCCTGGCCTCGGTGTAGCGCCGGAACGACTCGGTCAACGCCTCCAATTCGATCGAGTCGCCCAGCTTGCTACCGGCGCCCTGTGTTTCCACGTACGTAATCTCACTCGGGTCAATCCCGTACTTGCGGTACACCGCTACCTGCAAATCTCGCTGTGACTTGGCATTGGGGGCGGTCAAGCCATTGGACTTGCCATCTTGGTTCACCCCGCTGCCCTTAATCACCCCATAGATGGTGTCACCGTCGGCGATGGCCTGGCTGAGCCGCTTGAGCACCACAAAACCAACGCCCTCGCCCGGCACAAAACCGTCGGCTTGGGCATCAAAGCTCTTGCACAAACCCTGCGGCGATAACATCTGGGCCTTACTCATCCCAATGTAGGGCTGTTCAGTTAAATACAGCGTCACCCCCCCGGCCAGCATCATTTCTGCTTCCCGATTGATTAGACTCTTGCAGGCCATATCGACCGCCACCAACGACGAGGAACACGCGGTATCCATCGTGATCACCGGTCCCTGCAAATCAAATGCGTAGGCCACCCGTCCGGCCAGAATCGAACCGGTGTTGCCCAGCATCGCCTGGGCCGGTTGGGTTTGAGCCAGTCGACGGTGATACTCATTAATACCGATCAAGCCCACATACAAGCCACAAGCCTGCCGGGCGACGGAGCGCTGACCATAACCGGCATCTTCCAGGGCGTGGTAGGCTTCTTCCAAGACTAACCTTTGCTGGGGGTCCATCACTTCCGCTTCAGCCGGCGAGATGTTGAAAAAGAGGGGGTCGAACTGGTCGATGTCGTTCAGAAAGCCTCCCCATTTGCTGTAGCTCTTGGCCGGGGCGTGGGGGTCAGGGTCGTAGAAGCGGGATACCTCCCAGCGGTCTGGGGGGATTTCGGTGATGGAGCAGACGCCCTCTTTCAGATTGCACCAATACGCGTCCAGATTGGCGGCGCCGGGAAAGCGCCCTGACATGCCAATCACCGCCACATCGGTCTCGGTGATGCGACTCGGTACCTCAACTGCTCCGATCGGCGGCTCGGCTTGAGGTAGGGCTACAGTTGGCAGTTTGAGTTTGGTGGCGGGTGATGGAGCCGTCAACGGCTCGGTATGGGTCGCTTCCCCGACTTCGAGATCGTGAATAGGGGGCCGGGCTTGTTCCCTAACCAGGTCAGCGACATAGGTTGACAACGTCTTCAGAGTGGGATAATCGTACAACTTGGCGATCGTCATCGAGACAGCAAAGGTCTGATTCAGGGTTTTGACAAACTCCACGCCGGTAATCGAGTCCAGCCCCAACTCGTTGAAGGGCTTGTCTTCATCCACGTGGCCCTCCAGGTACAATGTCGATTTTAGTAGATTCTGAACGTCTTTTCCGATATCGAAGGCGGATTGGCCTGAAGGGGCGAGGGGGGTGCTCTGGCTCAGTTTGGCGCGGACGGCCCTATCTCCGCCAACCGGTTCCTTCGGAAATTCCGTTGCTTGTGACCGGGCGATGGGCCGGGGTGGTTTTAGCCTCAACTTGCTTTCAGCTTGATGATCTGGTCTCCCATGTGCCGGTTGACCTGGCGCGAACAACTCTGGCTGACGTTTGACGTGTTCATTAAACCAATATCGTTTGCGTTCAAAGGGATAGGTCGGTAATGACAGCCGGCGAGGCGTTTCTGCTCCGTGCAGCAGCGCCCAGTCAAGCTCCA
>JAGRBY010001146.1 GCA_020433835.1 Anaerolineae bacterium
AGCTTTACGCAAGCGCTTCTACGCTATACGCATATTCAAAACTATTGCCGTCGGCTTTGGGAAAATCTAACGCCGGATGAGCATTATATTTTGAGGAACGTTGTAGAAAATCAACCTGTGGGGAACGGGCTATCTTCTTTAAAAAAGAGTGGTTTGATTATAGAGAGGCCAGATGGTGAAAAGCTATTTAGCCCTTTGTGGCAAGCCTATCTTCGCCAAGAAATTTGGCCGCACCAAGAAATTGGGCCAATAGAGGTTGAACTTGATCCGTCTACTCGACGCATTACGCTACAATGGCAAGGGAGAACGGCGGAAACAGCTATTCGCCGTAAGCTTGTCTTTGATCTGCTGGATATTTTATCAACTGAACCGGGCCAGGTTTACAGCAAAGATGCATTGATCAACGCCATCTACACCGATGAAAAAGCGCCCGAAGTTTTGGATGATGCGCTCTTTCAACTGGTTACAACATTACGAAAATGCCTCGATCCCTTGGTAAAAGAGCTTTGTCCAGAAATAAAAACCAGTTGTATTCAAAATGTTCGGGGGGTTGGTTATAGTTTGGTTCTAAATCTTCCGCAAAATTTTTCCCAAATGACATAACTCCTATTTATAATAAACTGAGGTAAAATCTATGACCAACGCAATTCTCAACCACCCACTCATAAGCCAACGCTACTTTTTCCCCAGCAAAGTCAACCTACCCCATCCATTTTGGGTCGATGGCGATGGAGCGAAGTTAGCATGTTACTACCATCGACCTTTTCCCAACGCCAAAACCATTGTGCATTTTCACGGCAACGGTGAAGTAGTCGGCGATTACTTGAGCGATTTCGTTCCGGCTGTTGAGCAACTGGGTTATAACTGTTTTTTGGCCGAGTATCGCGGCTATGGCATGTCGACCGGCATTCCGGCGTTAGAGACAATGCTCAACGACGCGGAGCGAATCATCACGGCAACAGGCCAACCGCCGGAACAGTTGATTCTGCTGGGCCGCTCCGTCGGCTCGATCTATGCCATCCACGCGGCATCACATTTCCCCAATATAGCCGGGCTGATCATCGAGAGCGGTATTGCCGATCCCTTGGAACGCCTTTTACTGCGCGTCACGCCCCAGGAATTGGGCGTTTCTTACGCCCTGTTGCAAACGGCGGTCGAGCAGTCGCTTAATCATCAGGCCAAGCTGGCCCGCTATAAGGGATCGACCCTGATCATGCATACCCGTCACGATGGCCTGGTCGATGTGTCCCACGGCGAACGCCTTTACGCCTGGGCTAATCAACCTAAGGCCATCCAAATCTTCGAACGCGGCAATCATAACAGCATCCTCTTTGCCAATTATCAGACTTATTTCCAGACCATTCAAAAATTTGTCGCGACGTTATCGCTTTAAATTCGTGAAGAAAGTTGAAACATTGAACCACTGATTTTCTTGTAAACGTTTTCAAAAACTTCATCTGGCGCAGTGCTTTCGTGTTTCGTCATCAGACAGATTAATCGAATCGATATAATGTCTATTAATGGTCAGTCTACTTAATAATTGGGTAGTGGCACAAAAAATACATAAGCCGGATTAGCGTATTGGGGCAAGTAATATGCTAATCCGGCTCGTTGTTCTCTGCACAAATTTGAAGTACAATATCACCCATACTGGTTCCAAATCCGTGAAATCATCTCAATAAGGTTTTGTGGTAAACCGTGGAAAGAGGTAAAGAACCCAGGTTTTTGCCTAAATTGTAAGCATGTTGCCCAATTTAGCCCAAAAATAAGCCTTTGCCGGTCTCATGTTCAGGAAAAACCTGGGTTCTAAGGCTACCACGATTTAGTGCAGGGCTACCCGTTTTGTGGCACCCCCTTTTTAGCGAATACTTACTTACGGAGATACCCCCATGAATTTAGAAAATATCCAACAGGCGATGGCCCGAGAAGGTATTGATTGCTGGCTGGTGTACAGTTTTCAGGGTAAAAACCCTATTATGGCTCAATTCGTTC
>JAGRBY010001147.1 GCA_020433835.1 Anaerolineae bacterium
CGATATCCGTTTCCCCGGTTTTGCGGGTAACGGTTGCCGTTCGCGGTTGTTCAACCAAAAATCAACTCCTTTAAATGGTTTGGGTGCCCTAAAATAATATTGGCTTTACAGGCTTCAAATGCCTGCCTCAGGGCCGGCTTATCCGGTGTGCCGATAACACAGCCAATCGCCGTAAATGGCTGCGTTTCGTTCGCCGCTTTGGCCGCTTGAATATCGCCCACGTTTGCGCCCACATAAGCGCTCTGTTTACCGGAGCCGGACAATCGCTTCGCCGCTTCCAACAGCGGCCAGGCGTCTGGCACAGGCTTGGCCTGACCTTGCTTGATATCTTCAAGCGCGACAACCGTTTGAAAATAGGGGGCGATTTGCTGCGCCTTAAGCGACTGCTCAACCTCGTGTCGAGGCCGATCCGAAATAACTCCTAGCGGCATTTTCTCGCTAAGTGCCGCCAGCACTTCCGCCTTGATAACCAACGTTTCGTTCTTACAGTGGCCTCCGTTATGAACGACAAAGGCGGGTTGGCTATACATGGCTGCAAACAGCGTACTGCCGAGATACAGTGCTTGAAAAACTCGGGCCAAAACATTGGTTTTAGTAATTTCACCGGAGCTAACAAGCATATGACGATTTTCTCGCGGCAACACATGATGTGCGCCATCCAGTCCGCCGCCCGCTGCATCTATGTCCTCAGCCAAGCGTGCAATATCACGCTTGTCGCGCAAAGTGTTAATACTGATGCGCAAGTTGCCGCCGGCCATTTGCAGATAGGCCATCAGCCCCGGAATGTGAAATTTCGATGGAAAAGTCGGCACCGGCACCGGCGGCAGCATCTCGACAAAATACATAATAAAAGCGGTTGTTAAGTCCCAATAGTTAGTAAACCGCCCTTTTTTCTGAAGTAAAATAACGTCATCGAGCGTAATGAGTGGCTCGTGCGATGGCGGCAGCCCCACAGCTTGTTCTAAATAAATCTGAACAGCCTTTGCTACCACTGCTCGATAAGAATGATCGATATCGATCAAAATTTCATTACCGGCAAACAGCAGAGAGTCGATATGAAGTTTTGGTTTTTCGCTTGTCATAAACCTTGCAGGACTTTCGCTAGACGAGCCATCTGCGTCGGCGTCCCGATGCTAATTCGAATATGGTCGGTTAGACCGGGCGAATTATAATAACGAACCAAAATCCCTTGCTCAGCCAACTGCTTCTTCAAATCTGACGCATTGCGGCCCTTAACACGACACAGAATAAAATTGGTTTGGCTGGGGTATGGTTCAAGCCACTCAATCGCATTGAGAATAGGGTAAAATTGTTCTCGTTGTTCAACCAGTCGGGCAACGTTGCCCAATAGGTGTTCACAATCGTCTAGGGAAACCTCGGCGGCCAGTTGGCCGGCCAGGTTAACATTGTACGGCTGCTTAATTTTCCACAGTTGCTCAATCAAGTCGAGCGGAAACGCTCCATAGCCAACGCGCAGCCCGGCCAGTCCGGCCCATTTGCTGAAGGTGCGTAGCACAATCAAATTGGGATACTGCTCAACCCACTGGATACGGCTGTTGTTGCTAAACTCGATATAAGCTTCATCCAGAACCACCACCGCCGGCAAGGCAAGCAGCCGTTGAAGGTCGTCATCGCTCAAAACCGATCCGTCGGGGTTGTTGGGAGAGGTGACAAAAATCAGTTTAGGGTTATCGGTCGTCTGTTCATTGCTTGTAAAAAGCGCCTCAATAGCTTCGATATCAATCGAAAAATACGGGTTGCGCCGGACGCTGATAACCTCAGCCGCGTTGATGTCGCCATCGAATGCGTACATCCCGAACGTCGGCGGGCAGTTGACAATTTTATCGCCGGGATTGATAAACAACCGCATAATCAGGTCGATTAGCTCATCCGCACCGCTGCCGACCAGCAAATACTCCGCCCCAATGCCCGTATACGCGGCCAACGCCATCCGCAAGCTGCGACTCTCCGGGTCCGGATAAATGTGCA
>JAGRBY010001148.1 GCA_020433835.1 Anaerolineae bacterium
ACGGACTATTGATGGTGACGAGTTGCCAGTTTTTGCCATTGTCAAAAGTTTCGAAAATACCGTCGCTTACAGTCCGTGCAAACCAATGATAATGATCAGTCGGATCAAATAAGATCTGCATAAAATCATTAAAAGGCGTATTCCAAGGTGCCCAGTTCAAACCTTTATCTTCACTGATTAAAATAACGGGTTTACCATAGAATAAATATATGCTTAAAAACATATAATTGGGATTCGATGGATGAAAAGCTAGTATATAGTGAGTAATAAGGTCGAATTCAATATTGATCGGTTGCCAACTAATTCCGCCATCTGTGCTGCGCAGAATATCTTGCTTTGGTCTTACAAACAGCAAATCGGGGTCGTGAGGGCTAATATCTAGTTGGTTCAATTTAACCCCATTGGCTTGCAGAACCGATTGTTTTGACCAAGTCAACCCACTATCCGCTGAACGGTATAAATTGCCGTCCAAGGTTGTGCCGTATAGGATGTCCGTGTCGGATGGCGCTGGAAAAAGCCAATTGAATCCTTGCCCCTCGGAAGTGCGCAGCGGATACCAGAAGCGGCCGCTGTCATCACTACGGAAACTGGGAATAATCAGGCTGGATGTTTGGGTAACTAACAGATTAGACGCGCTGCGGCCTATACCTTGATTAATAGCACTCCATGACTGACCTTGATTAACGCTGATAACAATTCCGCTGTAACCCCCTGCATAGATCGTAGAGGCTTGCGTTGGGTGAAACTTCAAAATATTGGGGGGATCAAAAAGATATGGCGATTTAAGCGTCTGCCAACTGAGTCCTCCATCTAAGCTACGCAATAGTTCGCTGCAGTTGGGGGTGGTGAGAAACATAATTTCAGGCGTTCGCAACGTCAAGGCATAGGTGTCTTCACATTCTGGCAAGTTCGGCAAGGGCAGTGTGCTAAGTTCCTGCCAATTCCGGCCACGGTCACGGCTGTGCAAAATTTTTATTTCGGTCAACTCTACTGTATCACCGGGAAGAGATATCCCAACTGCGTATAATTCGTCGGTATGCCAAGGCGATAGTGCGACTGCTAAAAAATTTACGATTTCTTCAATTTTTGTCCAGGTAGCACCGTTATCTTCGCTGCGGTACAAAGCGTTAAACCGATTATTATCGTTTGTAACTTCTGCGACATAGCCGTAGTGAACATCAGGCTTGATAGGGTCGATAAGGTAATCAAGAAGATCAGTAGTTGACGAGTCCCAGGGCATGCCAGTCATTTTTTGCCACAATTCGCCGCCATCATCGCTACGGTAAATCGTCCCATCCGACTCAGCTGTAAACGCGTATAAGGTATCGATACGGTTAGGGTTAAACAGTAGTTTGTGTACAGGAGAAGGTAGCCCTGTGCTAGCATCGAACCAGCTGAGACCGCCATCAATACTCTTTTTTAGCCCCGGCCAATTGCAGCGCCCGGGCGAGATATATAATATTTCCTGATCATTGGGATGTGGTTGAATATCGCTTGCACAGCCTTCCGGGAAAGACTCGTTTTTTTGCCAACTAAAGCCGCCATCTTTGCTCTCGAACAAACCACTCTCTGTGGTTGCGTATAAGTGGGCTGGTTGCCTTGGGACAAACTCAATATCATTGATTTGGGGGCCATAGGGCGTGTAATTAATCATTCGCCACGGCACAGATGTGGTTTGCGCGCTAGCCAGCACACTCAAGCCCCACAACACGACAATTAATACCTTCCTCAAAGCATGACTCCTGATGTGTTATGCGCTGTTATGTTCAAATTCGCCAGCTGAACGATGTCTGAAGGCTAGGATAGGAGGTGTTCTCAATTACGCCCGCCAAATCAAGGGTGTGGAAAAATAAAACACCACCTCCAGAAAGCATCGTATTTAAACGCTTGGTGTGAAATGGCCGCATGTTACCACGCAACCAGATCGGCGAAGGCCAGCGGTGGACGCCCCAATTGTTGATTCAACCAGATACAGAAGTT
>JAGRBY010001149.1 GCA_020433835.1 Anaerolineae bacterium
CTTTATCGCAATAGTCCGGCCGATCTTAAGCTAATAATGGTAGATCCTAAATTTGTTGAACTCGAGCCTTATAATGATATTCCTCATTTGTTAACACCAGTTATAAACGAGCCAGAAAAGACTATAAGCGCCTTAAAGTGGGCCACAGCTGAAATGGACAAACGATACAAAATTATGAGCAAAGCTAAAGTTCGTAATATCCAAGAATATAATATCCAAGAAAAAGCTAAAGAAGGCGGAGAAGGAATGCCTTATATTGTAATAGTAATAGATGAGCTTTCAGACTTGATGCAGATGGCGGCTCGCGATGTTGAAGCTTTAATTGTTCGTATTGCTCAAAAAGCGCGAGCTGTTGGCATACATCTAGTACTTGCTACACAAAGGCCTAGCGTAGATGTAATTACCGGTACAATCAAAGCCAACGTGCCAGCAAGAATGGCGTTTACCGTAACTAGCCAAATTGATAGTCGTACAATTTTAGATCAAGTTGGGGCAGAAAAACTTTTAGGCATGGGAGATATGTTGTTTAAGTCTTACGATATACCAAAGCCTAAGCGTATACAGGCTGCGTTTATATCTAACGAAGAAACAAAAAAGATTACCGATTATTTACGTGAGCAGCAAGAGCCTACCTATGATGATGACATAATTAGTTTGCCTGTTCAGTTTAATGGTAAAGGCGGAATTGTTCCTGATACCGGCAGTGCTGGGCATGGCTCTAGCGGGGAAGATGGTGATGAAATGTTCAGAGATGCAGTGGGCGTAGTTGTAGAGGGAGGCAAGGCAAGCACAAGCTTACTCCAGAGGAGGCTAAGAATTGGATACGGCAGAGCCAGTAGAATAATTGATGAGATGGAAGATCGTGGAATAATAGGGCCAGCTGATGGCTCAAGACCACGTGAAGTACTTATCTCAAGTGTAGAGCAAGCTTTTGGAGGCTCAGCGGATCCTACTCGTATTGAGATTTCTGATGATCCCAGGGATGAATATCTAACAAGATAATTTGCAATATAATTTTTTGTGATAAAATAACCATTAGAGGTATGGAACACAAAATTAATAAAAATTGCACTCCACCCGGAGACGGCGATAGCCAAACAATAGAATATGAAGATTACTGCGCCCCAGATAATGGGGCGCATTTTTGTTGTGACGAAGATAAATATAAAGAAAAATTTAATAGCCAAAAGTGGATTAAAGATGATCAAACAAACTTTCCATTGCCAATTTACCCTATTATTGACGCTCCGACTGTATATAATCGAAACGGAAAGCCATATCACACAGACCCAGACAAGCATCATGTATTTTTTCCGAGAAAGTTACTGATTAGCGATAGCTTAGATCCTGGCGGTAAGGTTGTACGATACAGTAGGGTACAGGTCTTGAGAAGGTATTATCATAATTTGGCCCATAAGTTAATGGAACCTCCGGATATTCCACTAAATGAATATGCCATGTACGAACTGGCGGTTCTAGCATTGTCCAATTACATTCCTCGAACGGCTATAGATTTGCGTAACGGCGATATAGCAGTAAAAGAACTAAATAATACAGAGTATGAGTTGCTAAGAGCTATGACAGAAGTAGATTTTACAGCTGGCTTTCAATCTGCAATTGGAAGATTTGTAATTCATAGTACGGTTTCTATAAACAGAAGGGATCTGCATAAAGAGCGTGTGACCCAAGAGTTCTTAAATGCAAAAGAAGGTTCGATTAGAAAAACAATGTTAGGAAATCAGATAATCAAAATGGCTCTTGATGCACCGACGCATCAGGTGCAGAACAAAATGAGGGATGCTATAGAAAGAAGAGAAATGCCTAGTACTACGAAAAGCGCTTATAAAACATCGCTTGAAATGGCAAAAAAAGTCAAGCAGCGCGATAGAACTACAGTGCTTCATAAGTCATTGACTGTGGATACTTGACTAACAGGGGTGAAGCTGATAGAATGAATAAGAATATTAACTTCAGCTT
>JAGRBY010000114.1 GCA_020433835.1 Anaerolineae bacterium
GTGATCAATAACCGGTTTAAGTTGTGCTATCGGGCTAGGTTGTTTATTTTCAATAAGATGGATTACATCTTCTAGCGTCACTTCTATACCCAAATCATTGCTTTTTCGGAGATGATGACAAAAAGCGAATAATGTTTTTTTAGTGCCGAAACAAAAGAAATAACGACTACTTCCTGGTTTTATGATAGCACAATAGGGTTGTTTTTACGAAGTGTTTGACTTTTAGGTTTAATAACAATACAATATCGAAAATTTCATATGAATAGCCTCTTCGACCAAACTTACCTCTACCTTAATCATCAAACACGATAACAGGCTTATGCGTATTGGAGAAAAGAATGTTTAGAAGCGCACATCCACACCGTCTCCTTTTTCTTATACTTGGAGTGCTTCTTATTGCCACCTTGGCCTGCGGGTTAACGCAAGGCCTTGGAAGTTCTCAAGAAGAACCTACCGTTGCTCTTGAAACGGATAGTAAATCATCTGAAGAAAGTGAATCACCTTCAGGAGAGAATGATACCGTATCGAGCGAAGAAGCTACTCCTGACAGTAGCGATGCGTCGTCAGCCGATGGCTCGTCATCAACCGAAGATGAGTCGGCAGAAACCACGCGCTCAACCTCGTCGGACCAGATTTTTGTCTTGCCCGGTAGTGAACCCCCTACGATGGACCCGCATCTTAGCGGCGATTCCACCTCGGCGGAATATGTTGTTGAAATCTACAGCGGCCTGATGGCCTACGACAACGAACTCAACTTAATTCCCGATGTTGCCGAAAGTTATGAAATTTCCGAGGATGGTCTTGTGTATACCTTCACCATCCGCGACAACGCCGTTTTCCAAGACGGCAAATCGATCACCGCACCAGATTTCAAATGGTCGATAGAGCGAGCTTGCGATCCGGCTACCGGCTCTCCCACCGCCGATACCTATTTGGGCGATATCGTCGGCTGCCGTGATAAATTGCAGGGCGATGCGGACGAAGTAGAAGGGGTTGTTGCGGTTGACGACAGCACCTTGGCAATAACCATCGACGAACCCAAAGCCTTTTTCCTGGCCAAGATGACCTATCCGACCGCCTACGTGTTGGATCAGGAAAATGTTGAAAGCGACCCTAATTGGGCCTTTGAACCCAACGGCAGCGGGCCTTTTAAGCTGGCTAAGTATGCCCCTGACGAGGGGATTATCCTTTTAGAGCGCAACGAAAACTACTACCGCGACCCCAAACCCATTCTGGAAAAGGTGGCTTATCTTAT
Source organism: Anaerolineae bacterium (assembly GCA_020433835.1). The sequence continues at coordinate 1,256 of JAGRBY010000114.1, forward strand.
TGATCCGCCGGTTAACGGGATGGCCGCCTATGAAGGGGATACGGTTCAGGCCGTAATTTTTACCGGCACTGATTTTGAAGATCTTTCGGTTGAATGGGTTAATGAGTTAATTACGGCTTTGACGCAGTCGCTTAACCTTGGCCCCGACCAGCCGATTTCGTTGTTGGGAGCCGCCCCCTCGGACAGCGGACCGGGCAGCCAGATCATCTTTAATATGCCGGAAGCTGTCGGAACCCGTCTTTCTTCGGCTGATTTTGCCGGTGACTCTTCTTTAGATGCGTTTGAAATTATTGGGGCTTATGTGCCGCCCGAGCAGGAAAACGTTATAGAGCAGATTCTTGAACCGTACGGCTTGTCCGGCAGAACGTTCGATGCCATTAATATCGGCACCAACAATCTGAGCCGGGCTACCGATCCCAACAACCCGATTAGCAAAGAGTTGGTTTCAACCGCCGATTTGAATGTCTCTTATTTAGGGTTTAACGTTAATAAGCCTCCGTTTGACGACCCCAAAGTGCGGCAGGCTTTTAATTTGGCCTTGGATAAACAGCGTATGGTTAAGATTGTTTTTCAAGGCAATGTCCCGGTAGCCAACGGTATTGTGCCGCCTTCGATGCCGGGCTACGAGAATCCCAATTTGAGCGATTTTGAATATGATCCGGAACGGGCGTTAGAACTAATCGCCGAGTCGTCCTATGGTGATGTAACCGAATTTCCGGAAATTACACTGAATATTAGCGGCTCAGGTGGACGCGCTCCACAAATTATCGAGTCGATTGTGGAATCGTACAAACAAAATTTAGGCGTAGAAATAAGTGTTGAGCAAACACCGTGGGCTGATTTTTTAGAAGATTTAAACCAGCCCGACCCGTCCTATCAACTGTATCAACTCGGTTGGGTAGCCGATTATCCGGATCCGCAAAATTTCCTGGAAGTGCTTTTTCATTCCGGCAGCAGCCAAAACCATGGTCACTACAGCAACCCCGAAGTGGACGCGCTGCTGGACGAAGCCCGACGCACTCAGGATACGGAAGAGCGTTTGGCCCTTTATCAAGAAGCGGAACAGATGATTTTAACCGACGCGGCCTGGGTTCCCCTTTATTTTGGTGTTGAAAATTGGTTGGTGAAACCCTATGTGCAAGGGTTTGAAATACCACCACTAAAAATTCCCAAGTTTCAATACATCTCGATTGCAGAACATTAGGAGTATTTCGTCGCCTGAGGTCTAGTATTTCAAGCGATGATAGGATCAAAAATAACGATCCTCTTGTGGTAAATGCAACATAACCACACAGGACACAAAGAAAACACAAAGTGCAAGAGGACTTTTTGTGTTCTTCGTGTCTTCTTTGTGACCTCTGTGGTAAATCGTAGGGCCGGGCGCTGTAGAGATTTCTGAATTTACGACATCGAAATGATGTAAGCAGCCTTAACCCTACCGAATTTAACAGAGAAAAAGGAGGAGAAGCCTTTGCATGGGAGTTCTATTAGAAGTTAAAGATTTAGTCGTTCATTTCCATACCCAAGATGGGGTAGTTCACGCAGTTAACGATGTAACCTATACCCTCAATGAAGGGGAAACACTCGGCATTGTAGGCGAGAGCGGCAGCGGTAAGAGTGTACACGCCTTATCGATGTTAAAATTAATTCCAATGCCGCCCGGCAAAATCGAAAGCGGTCAGGTTCTGTTTGAGGGACAGGATTTGCTCAAGATGTCTGATGAGGAAATTCGTCATATTCGGGGTGGAAAAATCGCCATGGTTTTTCAAGATCCGATGACCTCCCTTAACCCGGTATTGACTATCGGCAAACAAATTACCGAAGCCCTACAACTCCATTTAGGAATGAACGATAAGCAGTCTAAAACCCGGGCCGGAGAACTGCTGGACATGGTAGGTATCCCCGATGCTCATCGCCGGCTGAACGATTATCCTCACCAATTTTCCGGCGGGATGCGCCAGCGGGTCATGATTGCCATGGGCTTGTCCTGCAATCCGCAGCTGCTCATCGCCGATGAGCCGACCACCGCACTGGATGTGACCATTCAGGCCCAAATCATCGAACTGGTGAAAAAATTAAAAGACGAGCTAGGCATGGCGATGATCTGGATTACCCACGATCTGGGCGTGGTGGCCGGTATTGCCGATACCGTTCAGGTGATGTACGCCGGACGTATTATGGAACGTGGTCCGGTGCGAGCCGTTTTCAAAGATACGCGCAACGCCTATACGCTGGGCTTATTAAAATCGCTGCCGCGCCTGGATGCCCAAAAGGGCGCAACCCGCCTGGTGCAAATTTCCGGTTCGCCACCGGATATGCACGTTGATCCCGTGGGCGATCCCTTTGCCCCTCGCAATCCGTACGCCACACCGCGCTGTTGGGAGGAGAGACCCCCACTGCGGCCGGTTGAAGACGGCGACCCCGACCATCTTGTAGCAGCCTGGTACGATTTACGCCAAGCCGTTAAAGAAAAACCGTATGAGGAGGCGATGCAAGGATGAGTGCAAATGGTGCCACCTCAAATGGTAAGAATGGCCAACCGCTGCTGCAAGTTCGCAATTTGGTTAAGCATTTTCCCATCACCCAAGGCATATTTTTTCAAAAGCAAGTTGGTGCCGTTAAGGCCGTTGATGATATAACGTTTGATATTTATCCCGGCGAAACCTTGGGTCTGGTGGGCGAATCCGGCAGTGGTAAAAGTACCACCGGTCGCACGGTATTGCAGCTTCACCGGGCCACATCCGGTTCGGTTACCCTGGATGGTCAAGATTTAACCTCGATGAAGGGCGAAGGGCTGCGCAAAATGCGCCGGCGGATGCAGATGATCTTTCAAGATCCCTACGCCTCGCTCAACCCCCGCATGACAGTGGGTAATATTGTCAGCGAACCGTTAGAAGTACACGGTCTGTTAAGCGGCAAAGCTCGCCGCGAGCGTGTGCGAGAACTGCTGGATATTGTTGGTCTTAATCCTTACTATGTTAACCGCTATCCCCACGAATTTTCAGGTGGTCAGCGTCAGCGTATTGGTATTGCCCGCGCCCTGGCGGTGCAGCCCGAATTTATTGTCGCCGATGAACCTATCTCGGCTCTGGATGTATCGATTCAGGCTCAAGTCGTCAACCTGCTGCAAGATTTACAGAAAGAATTTAACCTGACCTATCTCTTTATTGCCCACGATTTAAGTATGATTCGCTACATCTGCGATCGGGTGGCCGTGATGTATCGCGGTAAAATTGTCGAGTTGGCCGAGACCAACGAATTGTATGAGAAACCCCTGCATCCTTACACCAAAGTCTTGCTATCGGCCGTCCCTATTCCCGATCCTGATGTTGAAAAAACACGTGAGCGGCTGATTATGGAACCCAGCTTTGATTATACCGAAAAGGACTCAACCATGACCGAAGTGAGTCCCGGACATTTTGTTGCTACCAGCCGGGTGTAAACAGCGTGAAGTCAAGACCTGATAGGTTTTCGAAGATACCGTTTTGAGCAAATCTCTGATCTTACAGGGTTTCCGCGTTGGTAAAACCTATCAGGTCTGGCTTTCCGGCCACACCTTGCGCTACCACATCCCATGTAACGGGGTAGCCATATATAAGCAACTGTATTATTAGGGTTACCATAAACCACAGGAGGAGTTTTTAAAGTATGTACAAAAAAATAGCATTGTTTTTTACCATTTTAGCCTTCACAGGCGTTTTGTCGGCTTGCGGTGGCGCTGCAGCGCCGCAGCCGGCCCCGGCTGAAGAACCGGCTCAAGAAGAAGCAGCCACCGAGCAGGCAGAGGCCGTTCAAGAAGAAGTTGCGGAAGAAGAACCGGTTGCAGAAGAGCCGGTCGCCGAAACCGAATCATCCGGTTCCGGTGAGATCGGTGATCCTTTTGATCGCATCACGCTGCGCACAAACGTCGGTAGCGATCCGCCCACGCTTGATCCGGCCTTGGTGACCGATACTACCTCAAACTTCTTTGTTCGCCAGATGTTTGTGGGTCTGACCGGTTTCGATCAAAAGGCTCAGGTGGTGCCGGAATTAGCCACCGAATGGGAAGTGTCGGAAGACGGTTTGCAGTGGACCTTCCATCTGCGCGACGATATTCAGTGGGTTCGCCGCAATGCGGATGGCGAATACGAAGCGCTGCGCCCGGTAGTGGCCGGCGATGTAGTTTATGCGGTTAAGCGTGCCATCGACCCCAACACCGCTTCTGACTATGCTTACGTACTGTATTATATTAAAGGTGCTGAAGAAGCCAACACGGCTGATCTGGAAACAGCTGATCTCGAAGCGCTGCTGGGTGAAGTGGGTGTAGAAGCCCCTGATGATACCACCGTGGTCTTTACGTTAACCGCTCCGGCAGCCTACTTCCCCTCAGTTATGGCGCTGACAACGGCCTACCCGCTCTATCAGGAGGCCATCGATGAGTTTGGTGAGGAATGGATCGAACCCGGTAATATTGTTACTAATGGTCCATACACCCTTTTAGAGCGCAACTACGGCGCATCGATCTATCTTGAAAAGAGCCCGCTGTGGGTTGATGCTGATAATGTCCAAATCGAAGTCTACGGCGGCCCCATTATTGCCGAAGCTTCAACCGAAATGGCCCTGTATGAAAGCAATGATATCGACGTTATGGGTTCTGATCCCGGTTGGGGGCCACCCCTTCAAGATATGGATCGTATCAAAGCCGATCCGGTGCTCAGCCAAGAGCTTTATATCGCCCCTAAAACCTGCACCTACTACTACGGCTTTGTTGAAACGAAGCCACCGTTTGATGACGTCAATGTTCGTAAAGCTTTCTCGCTGGCGATTGATCGGCAAAGCCTGATTGATAACGTCATTAAAGGCGAGCAAATTCCGGCCCACTCGTTTGTGCCGCCTGGGATATTTGGTACCGTAGCCGACAACATGGAAATTGGGGCCGAATTACTGGCCGATTACGGCGACCGCATTACGGAAGCACAAAATCTGCTGGCCGAAGCCGGCTATCCCGAAGGTGAAGGGATTGATGTTGTGTTAGGCCATAACACCTCTGAAGCGCACGCTCAAATTGCGCAGGTTATTCAAGCCATGTGGCAAGAAGCGTTCCCCAAAGCCCAAATCACTATCGAAAACCAAGAGTGGGCCGTTTACCTAGATACGCTCGATCCCGAGGCACCTGATGAAAACAAACCCAACATCTATCGTTCGGCCTGGTGTACCGACTACCCGGATGCCAACAACTGGCATAATGAGGTGTTTAACTCCAAAAGCAGCCAAAACTATTCCAAGTTTTTCAATGACGACTTCGATGCTTTAGTATTGGAAGCTGCCTTTGAAACCGATCCGGCCACGCGTGAGAAACTGTATGCAGATGCAGAGCAAATGCTGGTGGATGAGTATGCAGTCATTGCTCCGATCTACTACTACACCTCCATTCGTATGTTTAAGCCCTGGGTTACCCCCGTGCTTAGCCCCATTTCCGGCGACCCCATTGCCGAGTGGCGTATCGATGTGGATGCTCAGCGCGAAGCTTTAAGCCAGTAGGCTTTTCTGCTTACGGTTGTTAAGGCCGTGAGACCGCGTAAACCTAAAAGCGACGCAGCCGTGCAGGCTGCGTCGCTTTTAGCATCAAATTGTTGCTGCACAAAAAAATAAGTCCATGGGACTCGTTCCTTCTTACTTCGCGATGAGTCTCATAATCGGCAATTTGAACGAAATCGTAAAATCTAACTATCAGGTTACAATGCCATGCTCGCCTATATTATTCGTCGTTTTTTTTCATCAATACCGGTTATTCTCTTATTGACCTTTGTGATTTTTGCCCTGATGCGAGCCATTCCCGGTGGCCCGTTTGACTTTGTGGGCGATAAAAGCCTCCCCAAAGCCGTAACCGCCAATCTCGAGCGCCGCCACCATTTAGACTGGCCATTGGGCTGGCAGTTTTCATCCTACGTATTTGGAGACGATATTACGGAAGGCGTATGTGCCAGGCTGGCTTTTTTACCCGGCTGCGATGCCGTGCAGGCTTCGGCGGGACAAGGGGTTTCCCAGGGCCTTATTCGCGGTGATTTGGGCATGGCCATGAAGCAGCGCGGCCGTACCGTTAATGACTTAGTGGCCGAGTCCTTTCCTATCTCCTTTCAGCTAGGGCTAATATCACTGGCCTTGGCCATTATCATTGGTATTCCGGCCGGGGTTATATCGGCTTTGCGCCAAAACTCGTGGCTCGACTATACCAGCAGCTTTATAGCGGTTTTAGGGCTATCAATTCCCAACCTGGTTTTAGGGCCGCTCATGATCTGGCTTTTCCCGCTGACCTTGGGCTGGTTTGAAGTAGCAACCTGGGGCGCGAAACCCCCTTTCATTTTGGGTGTGTTTCCGACTAACTTTTTTACCTGGACCTTCTGGTCGCATGCAATTTTACCAGCCTTTACGCTGGGTACGGCCTTTTCTGCCTCGATTGCCCGCTTGACGCGGGCCAGCCTGTTGCAAGTTATCCGCGAAGATTATATTCGCACGGCCCGGGCCAAGGGTTTGCGTGAACAGACAGTGATGCTTGTGCACGCTCTAAAAAACAGCCTGATCCCGGTTATTACCGTATTAGGCCCCCTGTTGGTTATTTTAGTAACTGGCACCTTTGTGGTGGAGCAGATATTTGGTATTCCCGGTATGGGGAAATATTTTGTAACCAGTATCGGCAACCGGGATTATACGGTTATTACCAGCGTCAGCCTGATCTTTGCCGTGTTGCTCGTGCTGGCTAATCTCGTGGTCGATATTGTCTATGCCTGGCTCGACCCGCGTATTCAGTACAGTTAATCGCACACTGGCCTGACTGCAACAAAGGTCTATCAGAGCGACAACGCTTGCTTTGTCCCCACGGTTAGATCAAGCCTTGCTACTGCTCACGTTATTTACCCAATTACCAGAAGACGTAGCCCACGGCTCGTCTGGAGGAGAAATTTATGTCCGTTGCCACCGAAAAGGCCACCCCACCCCCACCCAACGACGCTCCGCGCCGCGAGCGCAGCCCATTGGGCGATGCGTTTCGCCAACTGCTAAAAAACAAAGTGGCTGTTATCAGCGGTATATTTATTATCACCCTTATTCTTCTCGCTGTCTTCGCCAATTTTTTCAACAGCTATGCCTTACAGGGCTACCAAGATACACTGGGGCCTAACCAGCCGCCCTATGCCAAACAAGTGCTACAAGATAACAACGCCCGGCCCGGCACAACCTCGCAAAATCCCAGCCTGGAAGGATTTGTCTACTGGCTGGGGGCCGATAATTTAGGCCGCGATTTGTGGACTCGTACGCTGTACGGCACTCGCGTATCAATCGCTGTGGCCCTGGTGGCCGGCACCGTAAGCCTGGTGGTTGGCGTGGTCTACGGCATTGTGGCCGGCTATATGGGTGGCCGCGTGGATGATATAATGATGCGCATTGTCGATTTTTTGTACGGCCTGCCGCTGCTCATTGTGGTCATTTTGGTCCAGGTTTACTTTAAATCCTTAGACCGCAGCGGTGATGCCGGAGGCTTAGTTTCTTACCTGGTCAGTATCGACAAAGCCATGGGCGGCATGTTTTTTATCTTTGTCATTTTGGGTGCTCTAAGCTGGTTGAGCATGGCCCGTATTGCCCGCGGCCAAACCCTTTCCATAAAAGAGAAAGAGTTTGTCGAAGCCGCGCAATCGATCGGCTCTCGCCCCCAGCGTATTATTTTAAAGGAGATTTTGCCCAACATACTCGGCCCCTGTCTGGTGCAGGAAACGCTGGAAATTCCCGGCTACATCCTGACCGAGGCTTTCCTTAGCTTCATTGGCCTGGGCGTTAACGCCCCCACCCCCAGTTGGGGCATTATGATCAACGAAGCCTTTCAGGGCCTCCGGTCGAACCCCCACGCCCTGGTGCCTCCGGCCGTAGCCTTAACCCTCACCGTACTGGCCTTCAATTTCCTCGGCGATGGTTTGCGCGATGCCTTTGACCCTCGCTTGCGGGAGTAAACGGGGCAATTCTGCTCACGATCCCAAAAAAAGCCGAGTATACTTCGGCTTTTTTTGTTCCTTATTTTTAAGCGCAATTGTAGTAATCGTAGATATCTATATGAATTTTTGTTACAGTTTTTCCTCAAAATGGTACAGAATGTTCATGCATATTTTATTTAACTGAACGAGTGCCTTCGTTATCATGAGGCGTCAAACAACGAAGGTTGTTGGCCAAAATTCATTCCAGGACTCGCCTCATGGTTACCCCACAATTCCGTTCTCGTTTGGTTCAAAACCGTACTGCCCGCCGAAAGCATCCCTTCCAACCCCGTTTACTAAAAACTATACTGGCCTCGATTTCGGTTATCTGTTTTAGCTATCTAATTTGGCCTGTAGGCGAAATTATCACGCCTGTTTTGGCCGCGCCGACAGAGCTTTTTTTCTCGGAATATGTAGAAGGCTCAAGTAACAACAAGGCATTAGAGATTTATAACGGCACAGGAGCCGAGGTTGATTTGAGTGCTTACACGCTTGAACTTTATTCCAATGGAAGCCCTGATGTCAGCCGTTCGCTCAGATTGTACGGCACTTTGGCCGATCAGCATGTTATCGTAATTGCTCACGCTAAGGCTGACAAGGCTATTCTCGCTATAGCTGCCATTACGAACAGCACGGTAATCAATTTTAATGGTGACGATGCAATTGTGCTTAAACGGGATGAATACATAATTGACGTGATAGGAGAGATAGGGCTTGACCCCGGCAATGCCTGGGGAAATGATCCTTATACCGAAGATCAAACACTGCGACGAAAGCCTTTCATTGAAAACGGCGACCCGGATGGCTTAGATGTTTTTAACCCAGGGGATGAGTGGGAAGGTTACGATAAAGATGATTTTAGTGATCTGGGTTCGCATACTGTGAGCGTTCCCACTGAAACTCCCACAGTAATATCGACAGAAATCGTGACACCGACTGTCACTGCTACAGTAACCCTCACCCCTACCATCATTATTTCCGTCACAGCGACCGCAACCCCAACGCTAACTACTACTCCATCACCCAGTTCGACCGTCACGGCAACACCCTCGGAAACGGTGATGCCTTCACCTAGTCCAACCACCACGGTAACAGAGACTCCCGCAGCGACGGCTACGCCTGTACCAATAAAGCCTGGTGCAATCGTTATTAATGAAATTGCTTGGAGTGGAACGGCAGCTGACGCTAATGATGAATGGATTGAACTTTATAATTCCACTACTCAAACTATTGTCCTTGATGGTTGGATTATTACCAGTACAAATGGGCTGAATATTCCGTTGTCCGGTTCAATGTTTCCAAATAGCTATTATTTAATCGAACGAACTGATGATAACGCTATAATCGATACTATTGCTGCTCTAACCACAACTTTTGGAAAAGGGTTATTGAATAGTGGTGATAGTTTATATCTCTCGGCCGGTAATATTTTACTGGATACCGCCAATGTAAACGGTGGTTCTTGGCCTTCAGGAACGAATATTCGACCTGACCTTGTCACCAGTATGGAACGGATCAATCCATTGGCTCCTGATATAGACTCTAATTGGGGTAACAATAATCTTGTTACCCGCAACGGTAGGGATAAAAATGGGCAACTAATTAATGGTACGCCTGGTCAAGCTAATTCCCTGTTTGGTGTCGAACCTCCTCCTCCCACTTCCACTCCTCCCACGCCCACATCTCCCGCTCTCCCCATCCTCATCAGCGAATTTCTCTACGATGGTGAAACATCCTCCACTGAAGGTGATGAATTTGTCGAATTATGCAACTCTAACAATGTCACCGTTGATCTGACCGGTTATAAAGTTGGCGATGAGGAAACCGCTGGTGGCGGCGAGAGTATGTATCACCTCCCTGACGGTACGCAGTTGGCTGCCGGTGACTGTTTGGTGATCGCCAAAAAGGCCGCAGATTTTCAAGATCGATTTGGCTTCCTACCCGATTTAGCCGCTGGTGATCTGAGCAAATACACAGCCTGGGGGCGCGGCAGTTGGTCATTATCCAATACTGGCGACGAGTTGGTTGTCCTTGGCCCGAACGACCAAATTTTTGACAGTGTAGCCTATCGTAACGGCGACTATGCGGGATTGGGGCTTGAAGCCGGAGCATCGGCCAAATCGCCATCCAGCCTTCAACGTGTTTGGCCTGTTGACACCAATTCGATGCCGAATGATTTTGTACAAGCGGTGCCCAACCCCGGTGTCTTGACAGCCCCGCCTGCGCCTCCGGCTGCCCCATCGGCCTCTGTCTCACTAACCGGAGGGATGAACGTCTACTGGGGCGATTTGCATGCGCATACAACCTATTCTGATGGTTCGGGGCCACCATATTATGCTTTGGCTAAAGCCCGCGCTGCGGGTCTGCACTTCTTCGCCATAACCGATCACGGTTGGTGGACAACCACTTCTGAGTGGGCCAAAACCTTAGAGCAAGTTGAGGCCGCCACCATTCCCGGCGAATTTATCGCCCTGCGCGGTGTCGAGTGGACTCACGACATCGTCGGCCACATCAACCTCTTCAACACCGAAACACTGGTAAGCCGTAGCCATCCGCTGTTTAGCGATCTGTCCGGCCTCTACACCTGGCTGGCGGCCAACCCGCAGGTTATCGCCCAGTTCAACCACCCCGATCCCCGCTATGGCGGCACGTTTGCCGATTTTCAATACCATCCAGCCGCGGCTCAGGCAATAAGTCTGCAAGAGATCGGTAACAACGCGCAAAAATATACAACCTATGAAGCCTCTTTTATCCAGAGCAACGCTGTCGGCTGGCAAACGGCCCCCACCAACAACAGCGATACACACAGCCCGTTGTGGGGAAGCGATACCCAGGCCCGGACCGGCATCATTGCCCCTGAACTAACCCAGGCTGCTTTGTTCGATGCCTTGCGCCGGCGGCGTGTTTTCGCTACCGAAGACAGCAATTTGGCGGTTGCCCTGCGCGTAGATAATCAATGGATGGGCAGCGTTTTGAATAAAACTGGAGATGTATCGGTAGTCGTCGACGTTATCGACGCCGATGTAGAAGCAGCAACGCTTTACCTGTATGATCGTAACCTTTTGCTGAAGCAAACTACTGTGGCGGGTAATCACACCTGGCAAACCTCGGTTAAAGCACGGTCGGGCCACTTCTTGTGGGTGAAAGTGGTGCAAGCTGACGGCAATGTGGCTTACAGCGCCCCGATTTGGATCGCTGGCCAGGCTGCGCCCGACACAATTGTCATCAATGAAGTTTTGCCGTCACCGGCTGATATCGACTGGAATGGTGACGGTCAAGCTGATAGCGATGATGAGTGGATTGAGCTTTTTAACCCCACCCAGCGACGCATTGGTTTGGGCGGCTGGCGTTTGAATGATTCATCCAACATAACATTTTCCATACCGTTAAGTGTCACGGTGCCGCCCGGCGGTTATGTGACTCTCTACGGTCGGCAATTAGGATTTGCGCTCAACAATGGGGGCGATACAGTAACTCTACAACGGCCTGATAGCACCATTGCCGATACCTTTACTTATCATAATTCGCCCGGATATGATGAAAGCTGGTGTCGCGCAGAGGACGGCGGCCCTACCTGGAGCGAGGATTGTACCCCATCCCCCAACGGCCAGAATTGGCAGCGCGGACCGGCCCAACCCTTGAAAACAAAAATTTATGAGGCCAAGCGGTTAACCCTCGACGCCTGGGTGCAGGTGACAGGGCAGGTAACCGCGCCACCCGGCGTTTTAGGCCAGCGAGCCATGTACATTCAAGATGAAACCGCCGGTATTTTGGTTTATCTGCCTAAAAACCATAACCTGCACTTTAACAAGGGCGATAAAGTGCGTGTTGAGGGCAATTTGAAGCAGTTTCGGGGCGAATTTGAAATTGTGGTCAGCCGGCGCAGCAAAGTCCACTTCATCGAGCCTGGATCACCTCCGCCCCCGCTGCCTATCGAGACAACAATGATGCTGGAACCGTTTGAAGGTCGGTTGGTAATGATAACCGGTCGAGCCGTAGGCTTTAAGGGCAGAACCATGTTTTGGCTTGATGATGGAACGGATCCGGCCAAGGTTTATATTCGGACTGCAACCGGCATCAAAAAACCGTTTATCAAATCCGGTACAACGATGACGGTCGTGGGCATTGTTAGCCAATATTCCGAGGCGGGCAATGCAACCCGCTACGATTACCGCTTGCTGCCGCGTGAGCAGCTCGATTTGATGATAACCGGGGAAATGGTAAGTAACCAACAACCGAAGACCAAGATGAATGAGAAGTGGCCATCGATGCTACCTGAAACAGGCAGTAAGTAATATTAGCACAACTGTTTTTCTCTTGGGCGGAGAATGCTGTATAATACCGGCGCATTCATGAGAGAAATGCACCTATTAAAGCGTCAACAGCAAGAAAATGATAATCTGTCCATTTTGTCAGACTGAGCAAGTCGATAATACAATATATTGTGGTGAGTGCGGTCACTATCTTCTGGGTGAAGATGATAAACGTAGAACTGAACATTACGATAGAGATGACATCCACTCTACCGTTGAAATCCCAAGCCATCCCCAACTTCCATTTCTACTTGATTTAAGTAATCCGGTTGTCATTCAATTGAAAATCACTTCAAATCAACGTGAAGTTCAGTTGGTCCTTAACAAAAAACTCCTGTTGGGTCGAATTGATCCGGCGCTTAGCGTATTCCCGGATATGGACCTTACCCACGATGGCACGCCGGCGAAAAGCGTCTCGCGTCGCCACGCCACAATATCGCGTCAAGATGATAAAATTGTGATCGAAGATTTAGGCAGCGTAAACGGTACCTTTGTTAATGGTCATCGGCTAGACCCTTACGTACCCCATTTGATCCATGATGGTGACATGGTTCAACTTGGCAAACTCCCGCTTGAATTTACTGTCCGTAAATCGTAATTCACCCGTACCTACTTAAACCCCTCTTTATCCAGATAAAATAAGCAGATTATTGGTTTGGAAGCACGCTTCTAACCAATTTTATATATTCCTCTTATATCGCTCATAGTTGATTATCCGATAATAAACGTAATATCATTGGATGAGTAGAGTGACGAGGTAAAATAATGTGTGTAGTTTCTAGCGGTTCCCCTTTAACGATTTGCCTCAGCGTTGGTAGTCATAAGCGCAATATTGTCCTGCCGGTGGATAAAACCATTCACCTGGGGCGGATTGATACCACGCTGGGCGTTTTTCCGGAAATCGACTTTACGCTTGATGGTCCGGAAGCAAAAAGTGTATCACGAAGACATGCTTGTATCTCAAGAACGCCCAAGGGTATTTTGGTAGAGGATTTGGGCAGTGTAACCGGCACATTTGTTAATGATGAACGTATCCCACCTTTTTTCCCGGAACTATTAGATGACGGTGATGAGCTTCAACTGGGTAGACTTCGAGTCCATGTTAACATTAACGACACCGTCCACGCAGAAGCGCTCCCCTTATAATAAAAGCCATTTGATTTTTGCGTCCTAAGTTTCCATACAAATGATGATGCCAGGTCAGTCAACGCGACTGACCTTTTTGTTTTGGGATGGATATAGTGCAGCGGTTGAAGTTTTTATGCTATAATGGGCAAAAATTAAAGGTGCAGCCG
>JAGRBY010001150.1 GCA_020433835.1 Anaerolineae bacterium
TATCGAACCAAACAAATTGGTTGCGCTGGCCGAAACGAAAACTCCAGAAACTGGTGAATACGGCGTACAGCAGCGGAAAAATGGTAAAGAGCAAAATCCACACAACTGCCGGTAAGATAAAATATAGTCCGGTGTTATCATTGGCGTTATGCCCCGCAACATTTTGGCCCGATACTTTAGTAGCTTTAGTGGTGTTGGTTGAAGGTGACAAGTTTCGTTTCTCCTTCTGACATAGGTGTGTTTAAGACGGTTAGCGTTTTTTATAAACTGCGTAATTCTTCATAGGTATCATCGTTCCTGGGGAGCTTAGAGAGTGATCAAATGCTTCAATCTCTAAGCTCATACAAGCTATTTTAGGATTTTGCGCGGTGACAGCCACACGTAATGACCGTCACCGCGCGTTACAAACCTAACTTCGTAGTCTTAGAGCCTTAGAAACCTAACGATGCGCGATAGAGTTCAGCTTGCTGGTCTCGTCCCAGGCGATCGGTGATTTGCTCAAAATCAGAATAGGTCGCTTCTAAAGCTTCCTCAGGGGTAACCTGCCCGGTTGCGGCTTCGGAAAGATGAATATCAAGAGCGGTCCAGTATTCAAACGTACCGGGGATACGGAGATACGGGAATTGAAGTTCGGCACTGAAGTTGTCGTAATAGGCTTTGGTGTAGTCTTTGATGTCTTGCTCATCCCAACCAGCAGCCAGGTAGGCGTCAAGGCTAGCATCGCCTTCCGGCGGCAGATAGTGGCTGAAACGTCCGGGGTCAACACCGTCCCAACCGCGAGCGGCGTAAACGGACGATTTTTCGCGGGTGGCCATAAGCGCCAACAGGTAGTAGGTGGCTTCCGGTGCGTCGGAGAATTTGGAGATAACGCCGGCCCACGAACCGCCGGTGGTGTTGCCGACCATGTTCGGTTCTTCGGTTTGAACCCATTCATCGGTGTTTAAGTTATAGTATTCCATTGTACCGGGGATGGGGGCAGAACCAATTTTACCTTGAACCTGGCTACCTTCCTGTTGGGCCAGCGAGCCTAAGTCGCCCCAGGTGAAGGTAAGTGCTGCCTGACCGCGCAGGAAGTGGTCCCAGCTTTCGCCCAAGCTCCAACCAAGCATCGCTTCGGGGCCAAATTGAACGAGATCGACCAGGGTTTCCATAGCCCGAGCGTGACCGGGGCTGTTGATCAGCGGTTCCATCGTTTCGGGATCGAACCAGTAGAGTTTTTGGTTTTCCGGCCCAATAACGAACGGAGCGGAGAAGGACATAAAGTGAAACATGCCTTGGCCACCAACTTTAAGGTGCATGGTCAAGCCGCTGTCACCTTCGCCGTCACCGTTGAGGTCTTTACCGTTAAAATATTCGGCTACATCACGGAATTGATCCCAGGTTTTCGGTACATCCAGCGGGTAACCGTAGGCTTCTTCAAACGCAGCTTGATGTTCCGGGTCTTGCAACAGGTCACGGCGATAATACATAACCTGACCATCGTGGTCGTTGGCCACCATATATTTATGGCCGCCATACTCTAGCAGCGCACGCGGGCCGGGCTGGACATCTTCGATATCCCATTTGGGGAAGCGGGGGTCATCGTAATATTCATCGTAGGGGATAATGAAATCACCACCAACCAGATCACCTAGCCACCATGCACCGGCGATTGAGGTGTCATACTGGCCTGTGCCGGTGGTTAAGTCGGTCATCAGTTTCGGGAAGTGTTCGGCAAAGGGAACTTCAACAACTTCAAGGGTAGCGCCGGTGGCTGCCTCAAATTCGTCGCGTACCTCATAGAAGGGGCCGGAGATGGGGCCTTTTTCACCGGCGGTGTTGACAATAACCGTGACCGTTTGTCCTTCAAAGGGGCAATCAGAGCCGCAGGGTTCGGCTACAATGGGCGGTAAAAGTTCGCCGGCTTCAACCACAGATGCGGCTTGGCCCTCATCAACCACAGGGCCTACTTCTTCTTCAACTGCATCAGCGGCTTC